>JANNEY010000453.1:0-1866 GCA_031379235.1 Opitutaceae bacterium
TTGGACGCGGGTCGATCACGTGGGCGAGTTCGGCCGGGGCGGCCTTTTGCCCATGGCGGTTTTTCTCACGGCCAATTCGCCCGGCCTGCGCACCAGCCCGGTGAAGCGTGGTTATTGGGTCGTGCGCCGCGTCCTCGGGGAACGCATTCCGCCGCCGCCGGCGACCGTTCCGGCGCTGCCCAGCGACGAAAAAAATCTCGGCGAGCTGACGTTGCGCGAAACCCTCGCCCGCCATCGCGAAGACAAAGCCTGTGCGAGTTGCCACGCGCGCTTCGACTCGTTCGGCCTCGTCTTCGAGGGCTACGGTGCGGTGGGTGAGCGCCGCACGCTGGACTTCGGCGGCCGCGCGGTGGAGACCCGCGCGGAGTTTCCCGGAGGCTTCGCGCACGAGGGGCTCGGTGGCTTGCGCGATTATATCCGCGCGCACCGGGAGGCGGACTTCGTCGACAATCTTTGCCGCAAACTTCTCGCCTACGCGCTCGGCCGCACGCTGCTCCCCTCGGATGATGTGCTCGTGACCGGCATGCGCACCAAGCTCGCGGCGAACAACCACCAGTTTGCCGCACTGGTTGAGGCCATCGTCACCAGTCCCCAATTCCTGACCAAACGCACCGGCGTGCCGGCGTTCTTCACGCAAGCATCCCCCCGCTGACCCCGCTGCGCATTTTTCCGACCATGCCTAACGACCACGATCATTCCCCCGACGAACACGGCTCGGTTCCCTCGATTCCGCTCCGGCCGTTCACGCCACCGCGCAACACGCACGTTCTTTCGCGGCGTCGGTTTCTCCGTGGCACGGGGGTCGCGATGGCGCTGCCGTTTTTCGATTCACTGCCCGCTTGGGGCGCCGAGCCGACGAGTGCCGCAGCGAAGGGAGATGCCAGTTCCGCCGCTCCGCCGCGCCTGCCCCAACGCTTCGCCGCCGTCTTCATGGGCAACGGAATCAACAGCGACCATTGGTGGGCCAAGGGTGCCGGTGCCGAGATGCAACTCGGGAAAACGCTGCAGCCGCTCGCGCCTTTCAAGACCAAGCTCAACGTCATCAGTGGTCTGTTCAACCGTCCGTCGGTTGGCGTCGGGATTCACCCCGGCCAAACTGGCAACCTCCTTTCCGGCATGCCGCTCATGAAAGGGGCCGTCCTGCGTGGGGGCATCAGCATGGACCAGGTCCTTGCCAACCAGATCGGGCAGGCGACGCTACAGCCCAGCCTCGTGCTCGGCTGCGAACAACCGATCACGGGTTATCACGAGACGAATTTCTCGATGGCCTACAGCTCGCACATTTCGTGGCAGAGCGCCGACTCACCCGTGCCGATGGAGGTCTATCCCTCGCTCGCGTTCGACAGCCTGTTCGAGAACCGCGGCAACAAGCGCACGCAAAGCATCCTCGATCGCGTGAAAGACGACGCCGCCACTTTGAGCCGGAAGATCAGCGCCGAGGACAATCGCAAGCTCGACGAATACCTCACGAGCGTGCGCGAAGTCGAAAAGCGCGTCGACGGCATGCGGCGCGATCAGTCCGTCGCGGCGGAGAACGCGCAGGCCCGCGGCCGGCCGCTCGTCACGATGCCGCGGCCCGACAACGGCCTGCCGGAGGATATCCAGCAGCACATGCGCCTCATGTGCGACATCGTCGCGCTCGCCTTTCAAACCGACAAGTGCCGGGTCGCCACGCTCGTGCTCTGCCGCGATCTCTCCGGGCTCTTCTATCCGTTCCTCGGCGTGCGCAAGACGCACCATTCCGCCTCGCACGACGATCTCTCCAACGACTACGAAAAGATCGCGCGCTACTACGTCTCGAATCTCGCTTACCTCGCGGCGCGGCTCGAGGCCATGCCCGAGGGTGAGGGCACGGTGCTCGACAAC
>JANNEY010000515.1:0-11811 GCA_031379235.1 Opitutaceae bacterium
GGGCGGTCGGGGGGGGGGCGGGGCGCCCCCCCTCCCTTTGTTTGGGGCGCCCCCCGCCCCGGGGCGGCGCGCCCCCCCCCGCCGCTACCCGAGCCGAGCGCCTTTTTCGACGCCCTCTAAGAGTGGAGGCGTTGAAAATAATTGGTCTGGCCGCGGGCGGTGGATCAACTACGCCATCTCCTCCGCATGAAATACGGTCTAAACCTCCGCCCTGCTGCCGGCCTTGATTTTGTCTCTCTCGGTGCCCTGGTGCACCGGCTTGACCCCGGCATCATTCCCTTTCGCAAGGCGGCCACCTGCGCGATTCACGTGAGCGGCGGTGAGTTCAACGTCGCGGCCAATCTCTCCGACTGCTTTCGGCTCAAGACCGGCGTCGCCACCGCGATGGTCGATTATCCGATCGGCGATCTGGTGGCGGAGCGCGTGCGGGCGATGGGCGTCACGCCGTTCTATAAAAACTTCAAACACGACGGCGTGCATGGGCCGAACATCGCGACCGTCTATAGCGACCGCGGGCAGGGCGTGCGGGCGCCGGTGGTGTTCTACAATCGCAGCAACGAGGCGGCGGCGCAGCTCAAGCCGGGTGATTTCAACTGGCAGGAAATTTTCGCCGGCGGCGTGCGGTGGTTTCACAGCGGCGGGATTTTCGCCGCACTCTCGGCGACGACGGCCGAGACGATCATCGAGGGCATGCAGGCGGCGAAGGCGGCGGGTGCCGTCACGTCGTTCGACCTGAATTATCGCGCGAAGCTCTGGAATATCGCCGGCGGCCATGCGCGCGCCGTCGCCGTGCTCGATCGGATCATCAAACACGTCGATGTGCTGGTCGGCAACGAGGAGGACCTGCAGCTCGGCCTCGGGATCCCTGGCCCGGAAGTGACCGCGAAGTCCAAATTGGATCCGAGCGCCTTCTTCAGCATGATGGGCAACGTCACCAAGAAACACCCGCATATCAAGATCGTCGCGACGACGCTGCGCGAGGTGCACTCGACCAACCGCCACTCGTGGGGTGCGGTGGCGTGGATCGATGGCGCGACCTACGTTTCGCCCACGTGCGAACTCGATGTCGTCGATCGCGTCGGCGGTGGCGATGGTTACGCGGCGGGATTTTTCTATGGATTGCTCGGCGGCGAGTCAGCGCAGGACGCGGTGAATCTCGGCTGGGCGCACGGCGCGCTGCTCACGACGTTCCCCGGCGACACCAGCATGGCGACCGCGGAGCAGGTGCGGGCGTTTGCGCAGGGCGGCTCGGCGCGCATCCAACGGTAAACGGTGCGGTTGCCGCCGGGCGGCTGGGGGCCCGAACGGCGATTTCGGCGCGAGCGGGTTCGCGCGTAGTAGATTCCGGTCGCGAGCACGCCGAGCAGCCACGTGGGCAAGTTAATCCAAACGGGGTCAAAGGGCACGGGGTAGTGCGCGCACGCCCAAAGGATAGCCGCGTGTTTCAAGCCGATGAGAATCCACGCACCGAAAATAAACCACTCCATGCGGCGACTGCGCGGCTCGCGGTGGTGGACGCTTACGTCTTGGATAAACGGGTTGCACTCCTCCTCAGGCGGAGGCTCACCGGTGATGAGCTTGATCAGCGTGGCGAACATGGCGGGTGGCTGGAACGTTGACGGGCCGGGCGGAAAGGAAAAGTCTCCGCAGAACAAAGATTCGCTCCCGTCGGCCTGTGGCGGGAGTAGAATTCTACCCCAGTGTCTCCTTAGACCATTCCCGGACCGCGACAGCTTTGTTTAACCCCGTTCGAAAGGATTCCCCATGCCCTCGACAATGTTGCTTCGATCATCGTTCACGCTGGCCCTCGCTTTGGCGCCCGGCGGTTTCATCCGCAGTGCGGCACAGACTTCCCCCGGTTCCACCGTGCCGCTTGTCCAGGGTCTCGGGCCGCACACACGAAAAATCACGACCCACTCGCCTCAGGCGCAGAAGTATTTCGATCAGGGGTTGAACTTCCTGTTTGGTTTCCGCCACGGCTCGTCGATTCGCTCGTTTCAAGAAGCGGCTCGGCTCGATCCGGCGTGCGCGATGGCGCATTGGGGCGTCGCGTTGGCGAGCGGCCCGCACATCAACGATGCCTCGGTTCCGCCGCCGATGGCGGAGCAGGCTTGGGCCGCACTCAAGCTCGCGCAACAGCTCGCGCCGAAAACCACGCCGGTCGAGCGCGCGTTGATCGAGGCGCTCGGCAAACGTTACGCGAACCCGCAGCCCGTGGACCGCGCGCCACTCGACCGGGCATACGCCGACGCGATGCGCGAGGTCTGGAAAGAATTTCCGCAGGATTCCGATGTCGGCGTGCTCTTCGCCGAGGCGATGATGGACCTGCGACCGTGGGACCAGTGGACGCTTGAGGGGCAGGAGCAGCCGGGCACGGCGGAGATCATTGCGACGCTCGATGCGGTGCTGAAGCTCGAGGTGAATCATCCGTTCGCGAATCACCTCTACATTCACGCGGTCGAAGCGTCGCCGCATCCGGAGCGCGCGATGGCGGCGGCGGATCGGCTGCGGGACTTGCAGCCGGCGATTGCGCACAACGTCCACATGCCTTCGCACATCGATATCCGGGTGGGTCGCTGGCACGACGCCATCAGAGCGAACGAGAGGGCCGTCGCGGCCGCGGGTCGCGCCCGCACCGATTCCGGCCCGCCGCGCGGGGTTCTGGTTTTCTACAACGCCCACGACCGCCAGATGCTCACGTGGGCCGCGGTGATGACCGGCCAGCGCGAGCTCGCGCTGAGACACGCCCGCACGATGGTCGCGGAAATGCCGGCGGCCGATCTGCAGGAGTTCGCGGGCTATGCCGAGGGCATGCTCGCGACGCCGCTCGAGGTGCTGGTGCGCTTCGGCCGCTGGGATGACGTGCTGGCCGAACCGGATTTTGCCGAGGATTGGAAACCGCTGGCGCGGGCGATGCGCCTCGGCGCGCGCGGGATCGCGTATGCCGCAAAAGGCGAGACGCAGAAAGCGCGCGCCGAAATGGCCCTCTATCTCGAAGCGGCGAAAAAAGTCCCGGCGGATCACATGATGACGGCGAACACGGCGGAGGCCATCTTCGGGGTCCTCACGCCGATGCTGGAAGGCGAGATCCTCATTCGCGAAGGCAAGCTCGACGCGGGCCTCGCGCAACTACGCGTCGCCATCAAGGCCGAGGACGCGCTGAAATATGACGAACCCCCGGGCTGGATCATACCGGTGAGGCACGCGCTCGGCGCGGCGCTGATGCAGCGCGGGCGTTTCGCGGAAGCAGAGGAAGTTTATCGGGAGGATCTGAGGCGCCTGCCCAACAACGGCTGGTCGCTCTACGGCCTCGCGCGCAGCCTTCGATTGCAAAAGAAAAACGACGCCGAGGCCGCAAAGTTCGAGGCCAAGTTCAAGGAAGTCTGGGCCAAGGCCGATCTCGAGCTCACCTCGTCGTGCCTCTGTCAGCCCGGCCAGTGAACGGCAAAGGCCAGCATTGATCGAATCGCGGACGATGCCACGCTCCGCGATGCATGGCTTCGCCCGCCCCTTCCGCCCAACCGCCGCCCGAGGCCGTGCCCCCGCGGCTCGGCGCTGCCAGCGCAGCGGCCGCGGGACTCAAGGCCGTGGGCGTGACGACCGCGCTCGTCGGCCGCATGGGGGTCGCGCGCGGGGTGAAGGCGCTCCTCGCGGTGAACCAGGAAAACGGGTTCGACTGCCAGTCGTGCGCCTGGCCTTCGCCGGACGGGGATCGGCACACCTTTGAGTTTTGCGAAAACGGCGCGAAGGCCGTGGCCGATGAGGCGACGCCGAAAAAGATCGGGCGGGAATTTTTTGTCGCAAACTCCGTCCTGGAACTCGCGGGGCAGAGCGACCACTGGCTGAACGCTCAGGGCCGCTTCACCGAGCCGCTCGTGCTGCGGCCGGGCGCGACGCACTACGCCCCGATCGCGTGGGACGAGGCGTTCGCGTTGATCGCGCGCGAGCTGCACGCGCTGCCGACGCCAAATGCGGCGGCGTTCTACACCTCGGGCCGGACGAGCAATGAAGCGGCGTTTCTCTGGCAGCTTTTCGCGCGACAGTTTGGGACGAACAATCTGCCCGACTGCTCCAACATGTGCCACGAATCGAGCGGCGTCGCGCTCCACGAGAGCATCGGCATCGGCAAGGGCACGGTGACGCTGGAGGATTTCGAACATGCCGATGCGATCTTCGTTATCGGGCAGAATCCGGGCACGAATCACCCGCGCATGCTGGCCGCGCTCGCCGCCGCCAAGGCGCGCGGCGCGAAAATCGTCTCGATCAATCCGCTGCCCGAGATCGGGGTGGAGCGGTTTAAGAATCCGCAGGACTTCATGAACCCGCTGAAGGCGTTTTCGACGCTGCTCGGCGACGGCGCACGGCTCTCGGACCTCTGGCTCCAGCCGCGCATCGCGGGCGACCTCGCGGTGTTCAAGGGACTCATGAAGGCAATGGTCGAGGCCGAGGACGCTGCGCCCGGCACGGTGCTCGATCACGCGTTCATCCGCGAGCACACGCACGGCTTTGAGGCGCTCGCCGCCGATCTGCGGGCGACGAGCTGGCTATTGGTCGTCGAGGCGAGCGGCGTGGCGGAAAAAGAAATCCGGGCCGCCGCCGCCGTCGCGATCAGATCGCGCGCGACGATTTGCTGTTGGGCCATGGGGCTGACGCAGCAGCCCGACGCCGTGGCGACGATTCAGCAGGTCGTGAATTTCCTCCTGCTGCGCGGCAACCTCGGCCGGCGTGGCGCCGGCGTGTGCCCCGTGCGCGGGCACTCGAACGTGCAGGGCGATCGCACGATGGGCATCTTTGAAAAAATGCCCGACGCGTGGCTCGACCGGCTCGACGCGGAGTTCGCCATGAAAGCGCCGCGGGCGCACGGCCTCGATACCGTGGGCACGATCCGGGCGATGGCCGACGGCCGCGTGCGCGTGCTCGTCGCGATGGGCGGGAACTTCCTCTCGGCCGCACCCGACACCGAGTTCACCGCCGCCGCGCTGCGGCGCTGCACGCTGACCGCGCATGTTGCCACGAAACTCAACCGTGCGCACCTCGTCACCGGCCGCATGGCGTTGATCCTGCCGTGCCTCGGGCGCAGCGAGCGCGACGGGCAGGCAAGCGGCGAGCAGTTCGTGACGACCGAAGATTCGATGGGCATCATCAACTCGTCGCGGGGCAAACTCGCGCCGGCGTCGGCAGAGCTGCGCAGTGAGGTCGCGATCGTGTGCGGATTGGCGGAGGCGGTGTTTGCGCGTAGCGGAGCCGCTTCCGGCTCCGACGGAACGGGAAGCCCTTCCGCTCCGTGGCGGGACTTCGCCGCGAACTACGATCTCATCCGCGAGCGCATCGCGCGCGTGGTGCCGGGGTTTGAAGACTACAACCGGCGCGTGCGGGAAGGCCCGTTCTCGCTGCCCAACGCGCCGCGGGATCGGCGCGAATGGAAAACGCGAACCGGGCGGGCCAACTTCTGCGTCGGTCCGATCATACAGCGACCGTTGGCGGCGGGAGAATTCGTGATGATGACGATCCGCACGCACGATCAGTTCAACACCACGGTTTACGGTCTCGACGATCGCTACCGCGGGGTATTTGGCGGCCGCCGGGTGGTGTTTATGCATGAGGCGGACATCGCGGCGGCCGGCTTGCAGCAAGGGCAATCGATCGACCTGACGAACCGGCACGGCGGCGTGGAGCGAATCGCGCGCGCCTTCATGGTCGCGCCGTATCGGATCCCGCGCGGCTGCGTGGCAACGTATTTTCCCGAGGCCAATGTGCTCGTGCCGATCGGCAGTGTGGCCGCGGGGAGCAATACGCCGACGAGCAAGTATGTGATCGTGACCGTGGCGCCGGCGGGCGGGTGAGGGCGCGAGTTTGGCGCGCGCGAAGATATGTTTTTGTGCGCTGGCGGTGGAACTTTTCTGTGCTACCTTCCGTCACAAACAAAACCATGAAAACCTCGTATCTGCTTCTGGTTGGTTTTCTCGCCGCGAGCCCCGCGTTCGCGTTGCAGCCATTGGATCCCAAGCTGACCGCGCGCGCCGAGGTCATGTTCTTCGAGCCGCTGAAATTCACGGATGTCCGCGACCGCTCCATGGGTGACTCGAGTAACACGACCTATCTCGAACAAATTCGCGACCACCTGCTGGAGCAGGCGAAATATTACGTGCCGGCGGGGCACAAGCTGACCGTGACGATCACCGATATCGACATGGCGGGAGAGTTTGAGCCGTGGCATGGTCCGCGGTGGGACGATGTGCGCATCGTGAAGGACATCTACCCGCCGCGCATCACCCTGACTTTCCGGCTGACCGACGCCGACGGAAACGTGGTGAAGGAGGGTAAGCGCGACCTTCGCGATCTCGCCTTCATGATGAAAATCACGATGAGCTTCCGCGACGATTCGGTGCGGCATGAAAAAGCTTTGCTCGACGATTGGCTGCGTAGCGATTTTGTGCGCGTGCGGAAAAAGTGAGCGGGCGCGTGGGAGCTCCTTTCCAGCCTTGAGCAATCCGCCTGCAGCCAGCGCCGACCGTCTCGACAAATGGCTTTGGGCGATGCGCGTTTTCAAGACACGGGCACTCGCGTCCGATGCGTGCCGTGCTGGTAGCGTGGCAGTCAACGATCTCGTGGCGAAGCCGGCGCGCGAGGTGCATGTGGGCGAGGTGGTGACGGTGCGGCAGGGGCTCTTTACGCGAACCCTGAGCGTGGTGGGCGTGCCACGGTCGCGCGTGGGCGCGAAACTGCTGTCAGAGTTCTGCACGGATCTCACGCCGCCGGAAGAATTCGAGCGGCTCCGCGAACGCAGCCTGCAGCAGGTGCTGGCGCGTGCCCAGGGCAGCGGCCGGCCGACGAAGCGCGAGCGGCGGCTGGTCGATCGGGTGTTTGGGTGAAGCTGCAAGTCGAGAATTCAAGAAACGGAAAAAACTCCGTGCGCTGGGTGAGCGGGATCTGATTTCCTGCCGGACAGATTTACCCATGAACGTCTTTTCCAAATTCGAGACCGAGCTGTCCGTCCGGCCGGATGACATTGATCTCTACCAGCACGTCCACTCGACGCGCTATCTCGACTACGTGCTGGCGGCGCGGTTTGAACAGATGGAAAAGAATTATGGCATGTCGATGCAGGCATTTGCCGAACTGGGGCTGGGCTGGTGGATGACGACGGCCAACATTCACTACAAACGCCCGCTCGGTTGGGGCGACCGCATGACGGTGCGTTGCTGGATCGAGCATTTCACGGAAACGGGCTGTCGGGTGGCCTTCGAGATTGAGAAGAAGCCGGGGGGCAAGCGGGTGTGTGATGGCTATTGTGACTACGTGCTCGTCACGCTAACATCGGGTCGGGCGACGCCCATTCGAGAAGAGGTGCGGGTGAAATACTCGATTTAGCGCGTTCCCCGCTGTCTGACCTTTGCTGAGAATTCCCTTGCCTTGCCCGCCCTCTCGTGTGTTTTAAACGACTTATCGTTAGAGATAGCGTTAGGTGACAGTTACTGGTGAGTCGTTGGCTGAGCGTTTGGCTTAAGTGATGATTTCGAAACCCAAGTTGGGAACGGACTGGCAGCAGACGAAGGATCTACGAGACATCACATGAGTAACTCCAAACTATACGTCGGCAATCTGTCGTTCAAGACCACCGAAGACGAGCTTCGCTCCTCCTTCGGTCAGTTCGGCGCAGTGACTGACGTTTACGTCGCCATGGACAAGATGACCGGCCGCCCTCGCGGTTTCGCGTTCGTCACCATGGGCACGGCCGAAGAGGCCAAGGTCGCGGCTGAGAAGATGAACGGCGTCGACCTCGGTGGTCGCCAGCTGACGGTCAATGAGGCGCGTCCGAAGGAAGAGCGTCCGGGCGGCGGCTTCGGCGGCGGCGGCGGCGGTCGTGGCTTCGGCGGCGGCGGCGGTGGTCGCGGCGGCTTCGGCGGCGGCGGTGGTCGCGGTGGCGATCGCGATCGCGGCGATCGTCGTTACTAAGACCTGACGTTTTTAACGAAACGGTTTTTCGAGGGACGGAGCTCCTGAGGAGCTTCGTCCTTTTTTTTGCTTCGGTTTCCGCCTTGTCGTTCTGGGCGGAGCGAAGAATCCAGTCCCGACTGTGTCGGGCACCCAGCAACGAATGTCCAATTGGATTCTTCGCTGCGCCCAGGACGACAGATTTATTCCGAACATGTCTTTTAAAGCTCTCAATCTTTCCGAAAACGTCCTTCGCGGCGTGCAGGCCGCCGGCTACACCGATCCCACACCGATCCAATTACGGGGCATTCCCGTCGTGCTCGGCGGCGGCGATCTTATCGCTTCCGCGCAGACGGGCACGGGCAAGACCGCGGCCTTTGCGCTGCCGATTCTCAGCCGGCTTGGCGCGCACGCCAAGGGCCAGAACCCCCGCGTGCTCGTGCTCGAGCCGACGCGCGAACTCGCCGCGCAGGTCGAGACGTCCTTCCGCGATTTTGCTCGTTTCACCGACATTCGCGGCGTCGCGATCTTCGGCGGCGTGGGCTATGGCAACCAGCGCGCCGAACTGCGTCACGGGGTCGACATCATCGTCGCCACGCCCGGACGTTTGATGGACTATTTGAAGGAGGGCACGATTTCCCTGCGCGACATCTCGATCCTCGTCCTTGACGAAGTGGATCGGATGCTCGACATGGGTTTCCTTCCGGTGGTGAAGGACATCATCAGCCGCTGCCCGAAGAACCGGCAGACGCTGTTCTTCTCGGCGACGGTGCCGCCGGAGATTCAGGCGGTCGCGTCGTTCGCGCTCCGCAATCCGACGCGGGTCGAGGTCGGCATCAACCGCTCGATCAACGAGTCGGTGAAGCACGCGCTTTACCCGGTCGCGTTTGAGCAAAAGTTCGACCTGCTGGTCGCGTTGCTGGAGAAGACCGATTTCGACAGCGTGCTCGTCTTTTCCCGCACCAAGCACGGAGCCGACAAGATCGCGCGCCGGCTGAAGGCGGCGAATCACTCGGTCGCCGTGCTCCATGCGAATCGCTCGCAGAACCAGCGCATCGAGGCCCTCGCCGGTTTCAAGAGCGGCAAATACGAGGTGATGGTCGCGACCGACATTGCCGCGCGCGGCATTGATGTCGCGGGAATCTCGCACGTCATCAACTACGACGTGCCGGAGAAACCGGAAGACTACGTGCACCGCATCGGGCGCACCGGCCGGGCGCAGGCGGTGGGCGATGCGTTTACGCTCGTGACACCGGAAAATTACGGCGACATCCGCGACATCCAGCGCTTCATCGGCGCGAAGATTCCGGAGCTCCAGCTCGAGGGATTTCCCTACAAGCCGCTGGCCCCGCGTCCGGCGCAGCCCGCCCCGCAAGGCCGTTCGAATGGTGGCAATCCCGGCACGCTGCAACCGCGCGGTGGGTTCCGCCGGTTCAAGAGCCGGCGCTAGTTGGCATGGGCGCAAACGCCTCCATCGAGAAACACCTCGCCGCGCTACGCGCCTGCGAGCGTTGTCCGCGGATGCACCGGCCCGCCGTCGTGGGCCGGGCGGTCGCGAGCCGCGTGATTCTCGTCGGCCAGGCGCCGGGCGACAAGGAACCGAAGCTCGGCCGGCCCTTTGCGTGGACAGCGGGCAAGACCCTTTTCAAATGGTTTCACGGCGCGCTTGGCTGGAGCGAAGACGAGGTGCGCGACCGAATTTATTTCGCCGCGGTGTGCCGCTGTTTCCCTGGAAAAAAGGAAACCGGCGGCGACCGCGTGCCCGCGCCCGAGGAGATCGCCGAGTGTTCCGCGTGGCTCGAGCGGGAATTCGCGCTGCTGAAACCCACGCTCGTGCTCCCCGTCGGCAAACTCGCCATCGCGCAGTTCCTCGGCGAGCGCCCGCTGGTCGAAACCATCGGCAAGAAATTTCCCATCACCTACCGCGGGCACACAGTAGACTGCATCCCGTTACCGCATCCCTCGGGGGCTTCGCCGTGGCATCGGATGGAGCCGGGGAAGACGTTGCTCGGTCAGGCGCTCAAGCTCGTCGCAAAGCACTCAGCGATCAAAACGGGTTGAAAGTGAAAGCGAGGACGGTCGAAATGCTCGGGTAATCTGCACTGGATTCCTGGGTTCCCAATTTCCCGTTTTCAATTCACCCGATTCCAAACCTTCTCCCCCAGCACCGCCGCGCGGGCGATTTTGGCCGACGTGCTGCGCATTTCGACCATGCCTTCCGGTGAGCAGAAGGCGGCGTGGCAGGTGCAGATGAGATTCGGCGTCGCGGCTTCCTCGGCGGTGCGGAGCGGTTCGTTTTCGACGACGTCGAGGCCGGCGCCGGCGAGGTGCCCGGAGCGTAACGCGGCGAAAACGGGCGCTTTGTCGACGACATCGCCGCGCGCGGTGTTCACGAGGAATGCGCCCGGTTTCATCTGCGCGATTTCCTTCGCGCCAATCAGGCCGCGCGTCTCGGCGCTCAGCGGGCAGTGGACGGAGACGGTGTCAGAAATTTTCAGCAACTCCTCCAGCGAGCCGACGCGCTCGATGCCCACGGCCTTGTGCGTGCCGGCCGACGCGTAGGGATCGTAGAAAACCACACGGAAACCGAACGCCTTGGCGCGTAGCGCCGCCGCGGTGCCGATGCGGCCGAGGCCGACGAGGCCGAGCGTTTGAGTGCGCAGCCGGCGCATTTTTCCGGCGACATCGATATGCCAGGCGAGCTGCTTGGCGACGATGTCGAGGGGGAAGAGCTGTCGGTAGAGGGCGAGGATGAGGGCGAGGGCGTGGTCGGCGACTTCCTCGGTGCCGTAGTCGGGCACGTTGCAGACCGGAATCCCGGCCTTTGCGGCGGCGGCGACATCGACGCTATCGAACCCCACGCCGTTGCGGATGATGGCGCGGCAGTTTTTCAGCTGCGCGATCACGGGCGCGGTGACGAGCGGGCCGTGCCAGAGGATGAGCGCGTGCGCATCAATGACCGAAGCGGGGAACGGCGCGTCGAAATCGAGCCACGCGGTCGAGAGCTCAGCGACGTCGCTCAGATGGGGGCTTTCCACGGTGGCGGCGTGGTCGGTAAATTTGAATTCCTTGGGGCAGACGATGACGACGGAGGGGCGGGCAGGCATAAATAGGCTTTGACCACGGAATACACGGGTGACACGGATGCCGGAAAGTCTTATCCGTGTTCCCTGTGAAATCTTTCCTTAAACTTTCCCTGATTGTTGTGGCATTGGCTGCCGTCGGATCGCCGGTGCTCCGCGCGCAGCGCGAAAAACTTCCGCCGGCCGATCTCGAGTTCGTTGAGAAGACCTGGCCGGCGGCAAAGAAGACGCAGACGGGCATCCGCTATATCGTGCTGCAAGCCGGCAGCGGCGAGACCCCGAAGCCGGGCGACAAGGTCAACGTGCTCTACGAGGGACGGCTGTTGGACGGGAAGGTCTTCGACTCCGCGAAGGATGCAGCGCAGCCCTTCAGCTTTCGCGTGCGGCGCGACATGGTGATCGAGGGCTGGGATCAGATTTTGCAGTTTATGCGGAAGGGCGACAAATGGCTCGTCATCATCCCGCCCGAGCTGGCTTACGGCACGCGCGGCCAGCCACCGAAAATCGGCCGCAGCGCCACGCTCGTATTCGAGATGGAGCTGATCAGCTTTGGAAAAGAGTGAGGTGCGGGCGCGCGCATAGCGTGCGGAGGCGTTAATTCGTTGTAGATGCCATGAGGCGGACAAGCGGGCGAAGAACGCCCAACTTGTCAGCCGAATGAATGCTAATTCTAACGTAACGAAACTGCTGGAACGCCTGGTGGAAACCAAGGCCGAAACGATCAAGCTGGGACTGGACCTGCACGCGCGCGACGTCGTCGTGTGCGTGCAGCTCGACGGTGCGTTGCCACAAC
>JANNEY010000521.1:0-1511 GCA_031379235.1 Opitutaceae bacterium
CCGGCCATCGGGCAGCGAAACAAAACTGCCGGCTTCCAGATACACGCCCTCGGGCAGCGGCACGTTCACGACGCGGTAGTAAGCCGCCTCGCGCTCGCCCGTGCCCCAAGTGTCGCCGAGGTCCTGGGCGGCGGCCGAAGAAGCGGCGAGCAGCGCGAGGATCGGAATCGTGGCAGACGATGGAACGCCCCGCTTCAACGCAGAGGCGCAGAGGACGCGGAGGAATCCGGAGAAAGGCCCCTTCTCTGCGTCCCTCTGCGTCCTCTGCGTCTCTGCGTTTAGATTCGCCTCCCGGCCAATCCGGCGGCTGCCGGCCACGCGCGGCATCCTTCGATAAAATGTGAACCTTGGCATCATGGCTTTGAAATCAGATGGTATTCGACCGTGAACGCGCTGCGCACGGGCAGGAGCAATTCCTTCGCGCCATCGGCATCGCGCACAACACCCGGCGCGGAGAGGCGCACGCGCAAGCCTTTGCCAACGACAAACTCCTGCTCGCCGCGTGGCTCGATGACCTTGTCCACCGCCACGCGGAAGTGCAGGCCGGGCGGCGGCGAGCGTTGCGGGAACTTCAATGAGCGAAGGAAATACGCCTTCTCCTTGCTATGCTCCTTCGTGTCGAAAAACGTGTCTTCCACCAGCGTCCCGCCGAACTCGTAGCGGAAGGTCGGGCGTTGCTGCGCGTCGAGCGTGTAGCCCTTGAACGCGAAGCCTTCCGCCTGCTTGGTGAGATTTGTTGGCCACGCGGTCGCGGGTGATTCCAGCACCGCGAAGGCCACGCCGGCCGGAAAGTTCACCGTGTCCTTGCCGATGATGTGCGCCTGGCCCGCGCCTTGGCCGCGCCAGATGCCCGACGCCTCGATGAACCCGCCACTCCACACCGACCCGAGCCGCATCTGGCCCGCGTCGAACGCGAAGTGAATGCCCGCCGGAAAGCCCACGCCGATGCCGCGCTTGCCGATGCCGGGAAACGCGCGGCGAATGATGAACGCCTCGTTCGTCACCGCCACTACGAGCGGTTCCAGCACCAGACCGCGCGGCTCGCCGGCCTCGGGACCGCGCGCGAGATATTGCCAGAGCGCGTCCCGCTGCTTGCCGGAGTCGCCGCCGAGCACGTCGGGCAGCGGCGATTTTCCGTCCGGCCAGAAGCCCGGCATGATGGTGAGCGGCGAGAACCGCTGCGGGTTGGCGAGGTAATGGTGAAACCAATTTTCCTCCAGCCGCTCCGTCATCGTCATCAAGTCGAGCGCGCGAATGGGCGCGGCGCTCTTCTCGCGGAACGTGTGGCAGGCGATGCAGTTGAACGCCTTGCTGCCGGCGAGTTCGCGGCCCACCTCGTGCGGCTTCTCGGCCTGCCGCGCGCGGGTGAACTCGACCGGCGGCAACGCATCGAGCTGCTTGAGCCAGTCCGCGAGCGGCTCCGTGTTCGCTGCGCCGAACTTCGGCATCCGTGTGTTCAGATACGGCCGCGCCGACGCGCCGTTCACGACGACATCGCGGATCCAATCGCG
>JANNEY010000528.1:0-13429 GCA_031379235.1 Opitutaceae bacterium
CAGTTCCCAGGAACTGACCGAAGTTGTAGCCCGACATGAGTTGGACTTGAGCAGACGCCAGCGCCGGGAGGGCCAGCGCTAGAGCTGTGATGATGATTTTTTTCATGTGATACTTGTTTTTTTTGGCGGAAGCGGAACGGCCACCCCCAACCGAAATGGACTTTGGGTTAGGATCAGGGGGTCAAGATTCCGCGCTTGCTGAGGGCGGTCCAACCGAAGGTCCACAGCGTGGTGGCGTTGCGGTCAAACGCGCCCTTGTAGTCGGTGGCGACCGCGGGCGAGACGACGTAGGCAGGATCCTGCGTCGTGCCGTAGGCGAGCGACGAGGCCGCGAGCGAAGGACGCGGATCGACACCGTTGGCGACCGAGTGGTTCGGGATCGGGATGAGGCTCGAGAGCGTCCGGTTCAGAGTCGCGGGATAGTAAACGCTCGGGATCACGAGACCGTTGTAGGTGCCCGTGGCGACGCCCGTCGATGAGAGGACAACCGAACCACCGGTGACGTTGGTGTAGAGCGTGGAGAAGCCGAACACCGTGTTGTTGCGGAGTTGGGTCAGGCCCGTGCCCAAGTAGTCGCGGGCGCTGTTGCCGTATTCGGCCGACTCACCAGCAATCAAACCCGTGGTCTTCAAACCATCGATCCGCAGGCCTTGGCCAGCGACAGTGGGCGAGCAGTTTTGGAAGATCGAGTTGACGATCTGGCCGGACCAGCCGGCGCGCATGCGGGCAGCGTTGGAGGCACCGGTGGCGTTGCTGTTGATCGGGTCGACCCCCACGGCCTGGGTATTCATCAACACGGTAGCGTTGTAGATGCGTTGGTCGCCAATCGGATTGGCGGCGGCCGGCGTGCCGAAAGTCGAGGTGTCGAGTTCCAGCTTGTCTTCACCATCGAGTTCAAGGCCGTTGTCGCCGAAGCCGAAGCCTTGGAGCACGAACACGAACTGCGCCATACCCTGCCAGCCTTCATCGGTATCGAATCCGTCGTCATCGCTGTAGATGAGGTTGAGGTGGTCGAGATTAACGGTGCCGCCGAAAATTTCGACGCCATCATCACCGGAGCAGTAGGTGTCGATGTAGCTGATCGTGGTTTTGGAACCCACAGCGTAGAGCGTCAGCGCATTCAGCTCCTTGCCGGTGGAAAGCGCCGCGCCGCCGTGGCGGATGGAGACATACTTGACGATGCCACCATTGTGCTCGGAGTTGCCGCCGCCGTAGATAGCGCTCGGCCCAGCGGTGATACCTTCGATGTAGCCGAAGCCGTCGTCCGCCGCGGTAAATGTGCCGGAGCTGTCGACGTCTACCTGCTTGCCACTGTTGGTGAGGCTATCACCAGCGATGATGAGGCCGCCCCAAAAGCTGGTGTTCTTGAGACCGCTTCCGTTGACGGGAACGAGTGGAGCAGTTGCAGGATTCAGATCCAAATACTTCGCGTCGCCGTCAGCCGGAGTCCAACGGGTCGCCAAAGTCGACGCACTGTAGCCCTGAGCCAGGCCATTGGCAGCGCCACCGGCAAAAAGCCCGGCATCGAGCGCGGCCGTGGTGAAGATGATCGGATTGGCCGCGGTGCCGCGGGCCATAATCTTCGCCTCAGGGCGGATAATCAGCGAGCCGGCATCGGCTGCGCCCGACACTGACTGGGGCTGGCCGCGGATGATGGTGCCCGGCTCGATGTCGAGCACGGTGCCCGCACCAGAGACGAAAATTTGACCGGAGAGAATGTAAGGACTGTTTGCAACCGTCCACTGGGTGGAGGTGGTGACATTGGCCGTCACGTGCGTGAAGGCGAAGGCGGAGGAGCCGAGGAGGCTCATCGCACCGAGGGTTAGGAGCTGATGCTTGAGTTTCATGGGAGCGGACGTTCTTGCACTGGTGGTTTTCTGACGGATTAAGCCTTCAGGAATGAAGGAAAGTGGAGGTGGGATCGGCGCACAGGTGATGCGGCTCAGAAATCATAGGTTACGGAGACGCCGTAATCGCGACCCGCGTGGTAGGTGTTGCGTTCGACCAAGGCGGTCGTCGCCTCGCGGTCGTAGATCAAACCGCGCGCTGGATCTGCGAGGTTCTTGACACTCAACCTGAGCTTAAGCCGTGAGCTGATCTGCTGGTTGAAAACGAAATCTAGGCGGGTAGTGGCCCGTTCGTAGATATCGAAGAACGTGGGTTTGCCCGTCGCCGTGAGCACGTCGCTAATTGCGAAAGCCGCCAACGTCGCACTTGTGCCCCAGTTCGGGCGGGCCCACGTCAGATCAAGATTGGCGATGTATTCCGGCTGATCGAACAACCGGCGGGTCGTGGGAATTCTGGCCGCGTCCTGATACGTCCCAAGCAGGTTCCGGACAACAAAGGGAACCTCAGGAACCGTGGCATCTAGCCGCGTGAAATTACCTGACAGGGAAAAATCCCGAAGCGCTTCAGACCAGGATTTGAACTGATGGCGAAACTCAAATTCTAGCCCGCGCACGAGCGCCTTGCCGGGATTGTTCATCCACGACTCGGTGTTTTCTCCAACCGCCGGGACCGTTTGAGAAAACACGATCTTCTCAATCGGGCGTTCAATCTCCTTCCGGAACACCGACACGGCAAAGAAGTTTGTCCGGCTCGGCGACCACTCGACTCTCAAATCGTAGTTGGTAACGTCGGACGGCGTGAGGGCCGGGTTACCGGTAACCAAGTTGTCGGTCTCGATGCTCTTGTTGAAAAATGGGCTGACCTCGCGCAGCGATGGTCGCCCCGTGGTCTTGGAGTAGTGCAGGCGAGCGGTCAGGCTCTTCTCCGGGGTGTAAATCAAGCCCATCCCGGGATACCACTTCTGACTGGAAAAGGGCGGGTTGGCCGCTGGGGCAGCGCCAAGAATCGTCCTCGCGGGATCGACCGAATAGAATGACGCCGACGTGAGGTTACCGCCCCATCGGCCGGACCCCGTCGTCGCGAGGCTGAAATCCTCGTAGCGGGCACCGGCCACCAATTTCAGACTCTCGAACAATGCGATGTTCGTGCCGGCATAGTAGGCACGCACTTCCCGCGCGGCGGTCGTAGGCGGCGTCGCAATTCCCGTCTGGCGGCCAACGACTCGGGCAAAAACCAAGTTCGGACTCGCAGCCGTGACGGTGCCTCCCGAATTTTGCCGATAGTCGATCGCCGAGCCCGAGGTCTCGCGATCCGTTTTATCCAGCGCGGCGCCAAAGCTGACCGTTGACTCTTGGTTGCTCCATAGGCGCACCGGCCAGTCCACATCAAACCGGGCGGTCTTCTGGGACTCCTTGTTATCGGCCCACAGCGCCTTGAGGGTTTGCGGTGCGTCGCTGCCACCCAGCGCGACAAAAGATTTGTTCAAATTAGTCAGCGGCGTGGCAAAATTCGCCTCGATGAAGGGTGATTGCTTTTCGTAACTACTGCCCTTCTGCGCGCTCCAGTTGACCCTGAGATCTCCGAAGGCGGCCAAGTGGTGACGGCCGGAAAGCTGCAAGACGCCCAAATTGCGCTCACGAAAGTATTCGTAGGTCTTGAACCAGGCGTAGTCTTCAGCGCCCGTGAACCCCCCCAGGCCAGAAACCGGCACCGGCAGCTTCGTCGTCGGATCCGTGACCACCGTGGTGCCGCTAATCTGAGCGAGATCGATCCCGCTCTGCACAAACAACCCGGTCAGCTTGACTTCATGGTCGGCCGAAAAGCGATAGCCGATGGCCGTTGTCGCGCTTAAGACGTTCTCTTTCTCGCTCTCCTCGTAGTCATAGCGAGCATAGGGAGCAGTCGGCAGACCGGTTTCAAAATCACTCGGCCGGCCGGGATCGGCCGCAACCGCTGGACGAGTTCCAGTCGCCGGAACGGCCGCACGTGGCGCCCGCCCGGCTTGGGCCCCAAGGGCCTGCTTGGTCCCCGTTTTGGCCTTGCTGCCCGCCTCACTGAAGGCGCTGACCAGAACGCCGAGCTGCTGGTCGCCAAAATTGAACGCCCGCGCAAACTCCATCGAAACTTTGTTGCCGATCGGAAAACTGCTTCGGTGGGTCGGCACATACGGCCAGGCCGGATCCCCGGTTCCAAAGGCCAAGCGGGAGCGCGAGCCAAACCCGAGGCGCTCGTTCTTGCCGCCGGCATTCGCATAGTCAGGACCGCCATCGGCCGCGTTGGAATTCACCTTAAATGCGAGCGACAACTTAAGCTGTCCTTCCGAAGGAATTGCGCGTGTGCGCACGTCCATGTTGCCCCCGGATGATTCCGCCCACATCGACGACTGATAGGTTTTGGAAACGACCACGGCTTCGACGGCGGAGGCCGGAACAAGATCGAGTTGCACCGCCTGTTTTTCCGGATCCGGGGTGGGTAACTTCACACCTTGAAGCGTGGTGCTGAGGAACCGATCGCTGAGACCGCGGACGACCGCAAACTGCCCCTGGGCGACCGAGACGCCCGGGATGCGAAACACGACCTCGGAAAGATCGCCCGCCGAAAATTTCAGCAGTTGATCCGCGCTCATGTAGTCGATGGAGACCGAAGCTTTCGCCCGCTCGGAACGCAGATCCGAGGTCGAACCCTTTACGACCGTGTCGGCGACGCTGAATTTTTCCATCCGAAGGACGCCGTCGGCCCCCGCTTCCGTCGCAGCCGGGACCACGGGAGCCGGAATCGCAACTCCGCCAATCGAGGGTCCGTTGCCTGACGCAGCGGGCGCAGGGCTCGACTGCGAATCGGCGGTGTATGTTTCGGTGCGGCGAGGCTCGCTGGCAAAAGTCGAGGTATAGGCCGCGGTCAACGGCACGCTCGCGCTGCCTGCCGGCACTTCGTTCTGTTCCGCGCTCCGACCCATGGCGGCGGGCGCGGGAGCAGCGAACGAAACCTTCGCGCCCCGCGCGCCGTTGTAGGCCGCGGCGCGGACCTGGCCGGGACCGCCGGAAATATTTTTGACCGCGGGGATGAAGCCGACGGCGCGCGCAATCGCGTCCGCGAAGGCCGGGCCGGCTTGGGCGGCGGCCTCCGCAATATCTGCGGCGGCAGAAACTATTCCGGCGGGGCGCGGCTGCAGGCCAATTGCGGTGAGGGCCGCAGTCCGCACCGCCGCCACGATCGCTTTTTCCTTCTTGTCGTGCGAGTGCGTGGTCTTGGCGACGATCGCGCGCACCTCGTCGGCGATGGCGGGAGTGGCGGCAGCGGGAACGGTGGGAGAGGCGATGGCCGGGAGACTCGGCGGGAACGCGGCGAGCCGGGGGGTGCCCGTCACCGTGGGGCTGGCCGAGGTCGGGGCGACGGGTTGTGCGGGTGCGCCGGATGGCTCCGGGCGAAGGAGCCGCGCGAGAATCTTGTCTCCGCCATGCTCAAACCCGACATTCGTTTGCGCCGAGGCGATGGTGAACAGCCCGGCCAGCGAAATTCGGCCCGGCGATTTGATCGTAATCTCCGCGCTGAGCGGCAAGACGCCGGGGGGATAGCTGAACGGGAGGCCCGTTTCCGCCTCCACGAAAGCCATGAACTCCCCGAGTGACACCGCCCGCGCAGCAATAACCGCGACATCGATCTTCGTCTCCGAAAGCACCCCACTCGCGGCGTAGTCGATCACCTCGCCGCGCAGCCGAACGCTCCACAGCCCGCCCATGGCGAGAACGAGCGGAAGCGCCCGGGCTTTGGAGGGGAGGCGGAAAAGGCGGAGCATGTGATGCGGGAGGCGGAAAATAAACGAGCGGGACAGACTGCGTCGTTCACAGCACATGACCGCTTTCTTGGCCCCGATCTACTACCCGGCCGCGTGACAACTTTGTTACTACAAATGCGCCATCCAAACGTTGCACACGCGGGCCGCTTGGTCGTCGACAGGCTGGGCCGGATCCCAACGAATAGCCCGCGAACCGCATGAAGAATGGGGCCGAGAGCGACGAGGAGATCATCGCGCGCGTGCGTCAGGACGACGAATCCGCGCTCCGCCGCCTGCTGCGGAAATACCAGCGCCCGCTCGGTGACTTTTCGCATTCTTTGTTGCGCAGCCGCGATTTGGCCGACGAAGCCGTCTCGAACGTCTTCCTCAACATCTGGCGCCGGCGCGCCGCGCTCAGAATCAAGACCACCGTGCGCAGCTACCTCTTCGCCGCGGCCAGCAACCAGTCCATCAACCTCTGGAACGAGAAGAAACGGCGCGCCACCGTCGGGCTCACCGATGTGCTGGCCCGCAAGCTCGTGGATCCGCGGGCGACCGACACTGATCTACTTTATCGCGAGCTGCACGACGAGGTCGAGGCGCTCCTCGCCCTCCTCCCGCCGCAGCGCCAGCTCGTTTTCCGCCTCAACCGGCTCGACGGCCTGAGCTACCGTGAGATCGCGCGTAAGCTCAAGCTCTCCCAGAGCACGGTGCAGAACCACATGACACAGGCCACGCGGCAGCTCGTGCGCGAACGCCCGAGGCTGCGCGGCTTGCTGGCGAAGCGCCCCAAGCGCTAGGCTCTGGCCCCGCTTAAGGCCGGGCGGCGGCCATGCCTGCGGCGACCGACCGTCCCGCGAATTCGGTTACGGCCGCGGTGATGCCCTTCTTCTCGAACATCCGGCGCGCGGCGTCGAATTGGTGGGGATCGCTGCGCAGGGAGGCGGCCATGCGCCGCGCAAACTCGCGCACATTGGCGGAATCGCCCAGTGACGCCGCCAAGAACACCTGGCGCTGCCGCACCTGTTGCATGAAGAGCGCGGGTCCTTCCGCCACCTGCGCCTCGAGCTGCGCGAGGATCTCCAGCGCCTCCTTGCGCTTTCCGTTGACCGCCAGCGCATCGCAGTAGGCCAGGGCCGGCAGCCGGAGATCGTGCTGCCGCACCGTCGCAAGATCGTAGAGCCCGCGGGCGAGATCCAGCCAGCCCTTGCGCCCGGCCAGCATCGCCAGCTGCGTGATCGCCTGCGGCCGGCCAGAGAAATCCCGCAGGTAAGCCTCGATCGCCTGCACCCATTCGCGTCCTTTAAACGATCGCGCGGCGACCGCCTCGAGCAGCAGGGTCCGCGGGGCGGAGTCGACGGGAAATTGCTTGCAGGCGCGTTCCGCCGCCTCCTGCGCCTCCGTCGCCATGCTAAGCGAAAGATACCACTCCACGAGCCGGGCATGAGCGGCGTAGCTCGCGTTTTCGGCCCGGACATGGTCCGACAACAGACCGACCGCCTTCAGCCGATCCTGCGTTTCCCATCGCACCTGTGCCACGACCGGGAGCGACGCGGGATTTTTTTCCAGCTCCGGATGCCGTTCGAGCAGGAGCTTGGCGGCCGCGGCGCCGTCCGCGTTCAGCGTCGCCTGAACCTCGTAGGTGCGCAGCGTCACCGCGTAGTCGCCACCGACGCCGGCGGCAGCCGCCCGCCGCAGCAGCTCCAGCGCACGCCGATCCCGACCGCTGGCGAGCAGCAGCTCGAAAAGCCGGGCGCCGAGCTCGCGGTGCCGGGGGTTGCGCGCGAAGCCGTCCTCCAGGATCTTAACCGCCATGGGCACCGAGCCGAGCTCAAGCAAAAATTTCGCCGCCGCGAGCTGACCCTCGGCGTTGTCCGGATCGTTGCGCAGGCCGGACGCAAACGCGAGGTAGGCGGCCTGATGGTTCCTCGCCTGCCATTCAGTCGCCGCCTTGGTGAATTGCTGCGCCGCGACGCCCCGCCGCACTTCTTTCCAGCGGAAGAGCGCCACATCGGTGAACCCAATCGCGTCGTTCTTCAGGACGTGCCGAATCCAAATGTAACCGCCGGTGGCCACCAGCCCGTAGAGGAGCAGGAGGCCCACACCAGCAAACAACAGCTTGACCGCCGGTGAAGAGACGGGATTGGCACTTTCACGCCGGCGAAACAGCGGGTTGAAAAGGCTCATTTCAAAGGGGCGGTCGGCGCAGCCTTGGCCATGCGTTCCAGCGCGAAGAAGTCCAGCGGCGTCGCCGTCGGGGGTTCGAAGAAAGCCTGAATCAGTCCGGGGTTCGGGGTCAGCCGCGCCAGCTCAAGCGTCGACGTGCGGCCCTCCGCATCGGTGACCTCCTCCCGAAATGCGATGGTGACACCCGCCACCTCACGGAAATCCGAATACGATGCCGTGGACTTATCTTCGTTCTCGCGGCCGACCTGCCGGTAGGTCTCCTGATCGATGCGCGCCACGTAGCGCGAGCCGTCGCCGCGACGCACCGCGATGCGAAACACCGGCCGCCCCTGGGCGGCGCCGTCCTCCAGTCGCTCGAACTTCGCGCCCGCCTCACCGAACAACCCGTCGATGAACTCGGCCAGGTAGCGCTGGCGCCCCACGGCTTCGGGCCGCATCACATTCGGCACCCGGCCCGGCGCCTGCCGCCAGTAATGCTGGCCGTCGAACGCGAGCACATACTTGGTCTCACCGCCAATCGCGACCGCGAGCCGGAAGCGGTCGGGCCGCAGGCGGAACAGGAAGACCGTCTGGTCCTCGCCGGTCGGAGATTTCATCCGCCCTTCCAATGCGTAGGAGCGCAGGCGGGCCGCCGCCGATCCCTCCTGGTTTTGTCGCGCAAAGGCCGATACGATGTCAGCCGCAGAGAGGGTTTTGGGCTTCGGCGCCTCCTCGGGCTTGGCGCCGGCCTCGGACTGGCGGACCTTCCGCAGCAGGATTCTGAGATCATCGTCCTCGGTCCGGCCTTCGACCAGCCGGCGATGATAGACCTCCGACAAGCCCCTGATTTTCGTGAGCAAAATGGCTGCGTCCCCCACCCCTGTCGCCGATACCACGCCGGGACCCGCATCTTGCGCCACCACGGCCTGCAGTCGGCGGCGCGCCAACTCCTCGCGCAACGCCGCGTGCCCCGTGCCGCCCAGTTGCGCGGCGGTGAGCCGCAACAGCGTCGATTGGTAAGCACGCCGGGGAAAGTCCGTCGTCAGAAGCTGCTCCAGCTTCCCCGGATCGCGCTGCTGAACGACCTCAAGAAATTTTTGCGCCACCGCCGCCAGCACTTCGGGCGGGCAGCCGGGTGCATCCTCCCTCACCCACCGCTGGACAATCTCAAGCTGAGCCGGATTGAAGGCGCTGCCCGTCGCGTCGGCCTCAGTGGCGAGGCTCACGTTGCGCGGCGCGTCCGCCCCGAACGCAGCTCCCACCATCAGGCCCGGCACGGCGAACCCGGCTATGGCGCGGATGAAGAAAATGGAGAAATGCGATCGCACGAATGGACAGTGGCGCGAGACGGCAGCCGGCGGTCAAGCGGGCGCGTGCGTCTGTCTTAAAAATTCACCTGTTCGCCATCTCGTCGTAACGTTGGCTGCACTCTTCCCGTCGCACGCGCCGGCGCCAGCTCACGTCACGTCCCGGTGACGCGCCGTGTATCGTGATGACAAATATCCAGCAGTCGTGTAACGTGCTTCGATTACTGCCGCGTTCCACGCATGACCCTGACTTCAACACCGCCCGCGGAAATCCCGCGCGTTCCGCCGTCCTGAACGTCGCGCCGCGCACGCCAGCCAGCCCGCCCATCCTTTGACCACCACCTACGACAAGGGTGAGAGTAATCACTCCGGCAGCCGCGCACCACGGCCCGCGGGGCCCGGCGTCCGCGCGCCGGAAGACCGGCGCCCGGCTGGCGCGGCGACAACGGTGCTGGATCATCCGATCGCCCAGCACGCCCTGACGGCGCTCCGCCACCGTCACACCGTCGCGCCGGACTTCCAGGGCCACTGCCGCCAGCTCCTGCTCCTGCTGACCTTGGAGGCCACCCGTCCGCTGGCAACCGTGCCGCGCAAGATCGCCACCGCGTCCAGCGATCATGAGGGGCGCGCCTTGGCTCAGCCGGTTGTATTTATTTCTGTGACACGCCCCGCGCTGGGCCTGGCTGCCGCCGTGGTCGACGTGGTGCCGGGAGTCGCCGTGGGCTCGATCAGCCTCGATCCGGTGCACGAGCATGACCAGCCGGAGGCGCGGCTGCGCGTGTTCCACGCCCCCGCTCTCAACCAGGTCAGCGTGCTGCTGTTCGTCCCCATCGTCGCCAGCGGACTTTCGGCCAGTCTGGCGCTCAACCTCCTGCGCCAGTCCGGCGCCAAAGATGTCGCGCTCCTCAGTTTCGTAATGAGCGGCCAAGGCCTGGCCCGCATCCGCCGTGGCTTCGCCGACGTGCCCGTCTGGACCGGGGCGGTCGATCACGAGTGGGATGCGAAGCTCGGCCCGCTGCCTGGCATTTGCAATTTTTCCGAGCGAGCCTGCGGCTGAAGGCGGCGCGACCCCTCAGTTGGGCTTGCCCGCCGTGAGTTCGCTCTCCGCTTCGCCCGCCTTCGCGGCCGCGACGGGCGCGTGGTCGAAGTATTCCTTAAACAACTTGGTGTTCTGATCGACGTAGTAACCCCCGGTCATCCCCGCGGCCAGCCCGTTGAACACCGCCCCGAAGATCGGGATGTTGGACGCCATGAGGCTGCGGGCGTGGCGCCGCGCTACCCGCCGCGCCACCGCGTTGAAGCGGATGGCGTAGATCACCCCGTCCATCATCGGCAGGATGTTAAGCGCGTCGCTCACCACGCCCACCGGCGGGGTATCGAACACCACGCGGTCGTAGCGCCGCGCGAGCTCACCCACGAGGCCTTCGAATTCCTTGCTGCCGAAAAGCTGAACCGGATTCCGCGGCCTCGCGCCCGCCACGAGCACGTCGAGGTTCGGATGCACCTCGCTGGTGATGACCGAGTCCAACGGCGCGCCGTGCTGGCAGCAGCCGCTCACGCCCTTCGTGGTGCGCAGCCGGAACGATCCCTGCACGGAGGGTTTCCGCAAATCGCAATCAACGATGATCGTGCGCTGCCCCTGCGAAGCAAACGTCAGCGCGAGGTTCGATGCGACGAACGACTTGCCCTCCGCCGGCAACGTGCTCGTGACCATGATCAGCTTGGCGTTCCGGCAGTCGTCGCTGAGCTTCATGTTTGAATACACGCCGAGGAAGGCCTCCACGATCGCGGGATCCGCGCCGTTGAACACGATCTGTGCCTTGTCCGGCTGGGTCATGCCCTCGGCCCGCGGAATGACGCCGATGAGCGGCAGGCCGACCATCGTCTCGATGTCGAACGTCGTCTTGATGCGGTCGTCAAGCATCGCAATGAGGTAGGCCACGCCCAGCCCGAGGAAGAGCCCGGCCCCAATCCCGATCGCAAGGTTGGTCGGGATCTGCGGGAAAATCGCATGCGTAGGCTCGTAGGCGCGATCGATAACCCGGGCGCTTTCCGTCTCGATGCTGCTCGAGACCGAGGTCTCGCGCATCCGCGCCATCATCGACTCCAGGAGCTGCTCGTTAACGCGGAACTCGCGGCTCAGGTTCTCGTATTCCAGCCCGGACTTGTCCAACTCAAGCGAGCGGACTTCCTGGTCGGCGAGCGCCTTGCGCACGGCCTCGTCGGATTGCAGGGCCGACTCGTATTCCGCTTTGATCGTAGCCGACGCCGTCAAAATCGCGGAGGCCATCTCGAGCTCGGCCTTGGCGAGCAGATTGGAGACCTCGATCCATTGCGGGTGCTTCGGCTTGTAACGCTCGCGCAACTGCTCGAACGCGAGCTTGTGCGTCGTGATTTGCAGGCTGAGGTGGTTGACCTTGGGGTGCGCGGCGATGGAGGAGAGCTCGGCCAGATTCTTTCCGGCCTTGGTCCACTCCTGCACCTGCCGCCAGCGGATTTCCGTGTCCTTGAGCCGCGCGTTGCTTTGCGTGGCCATCATGCTCAAAGCCTTCAGCTTTTCGGTCACAATGTCCTTCGTTTGCACGAGCGAGATCAGGTTGCCGCGCTGGCGAAAGGCCTGGAGGGAATTGGCCAGCTCGTCGACGCGCTTGCGCTGCTGATCGGCCCGGTCCTTCAGCTCATCGACCGCCTTCAGCGATTCCTCGATCCGGAGGCGAGTGTTGTAGGCGATGTATTCCGCGACGAGCAGGTTGGCGATGCGCGCGGCCATCTTCGCGCTGGGATGCTGGACGCGCACGGCCACGATCAGGGTGAGCCGCTGCGGCTGGATCTTCCGGCCTTTCACGATGATCTCAATCGCGCTAGGGCTGTCCTTCGCGCCCGACTTGAACGGTGCGGTGAGCTGTTCGGTCTCGTCGGGCGCGAGACGGGCAGCGACATTGCGCGCGATGGTGACGCTTTCGATAATCTTTATCTGGGTGTTGAAATCGGTGTCGCTCGTGATGCTCGACTCGACGACGTCGGCAACGCGAAGAAGCTGCGGGCCGTGCTTCAGGACCTGCACCGTCGCCACGCCTTCAAAATGCGGCGTGCTTTGGAACGTGTAGAGCGCGGTCGCCGCGGCCACGAGGACGAACACGGCGATGCCATACCACTTCCGCTCCAGCACCATCAGGATCGTGTTGCGCAACTGCGACTCGTCTCCTCCCGCGTAGTCCGCGATCGAATCGATCAGCGTGCCTTTCTTGCCGGCCGGTGGCTTGCGGGTTTTCATGCGGAATAGGTTGGGCTCGAGCTGCGATCGCCCTTCCGGGGGAGAAGCGGGATGCGGCGGCGGGATGCCAAGGGATGGACGCTCAGAGGAGCCGCTCCGGCACCAGAATCGTGTCGCCGTCCTGCACGGGCCAGCGGCTGTTGAGTTCGCCGGCCGTGAGCTGATCGGCGTCGATGGTGTAGTTCACGGTCTTGCCGTCAGGGAGCGTGCGGATGAGGACCACCTTGTTGCGGTTGGCGACCCGGGAGAAGCCGCCGGAGCGCGCGATGGCGTCGAGAAACGTAAGGTTCTTCTCAGGCGGAAGCGGGAACAGGCCGGGCGAATTCACCGCGCCGAGGACATTGATCGTGCGGGAAGCATACTCGATGACCGCCAAGTTGATCTGGGGATTAACCAGGTATTCCTGCCGGTAGAGCTCGGTGATGAGCACTTGGACCTGCGCCACGGTGCGGCCCGTCACATCGACCAACCCAAGCAAAGGCACCACGATGGTGGAGTCCTGCGACACGCGGACTTCGCGGTCGAGATCGGGCTCCCGATGCACCTGTATTTTCACGAGGTCCATCGGCTGTAGCTTGTGCGAGGCCAGCCGCGCCACGGGCTTCGCGGCGATCTCAGCGGCAGAGCCGCCCGGCGCGAGACCGATCGCGGACAGAAGTAGCAGCGCAAAACCAAAGTGGCTGCGGCTTATCCGCCAGGCAGGACGACACCGTTCTTCAATTTGTGGCTTCACGGGTCAAAAGCGAAAGGCAAACGTCAGGCCAACGATCCGGTTGGAGAAATCGGCGCCCCGGAGGGTCGACTCGTTGCTGCGGATCGCGGTGTCGAGGGAGGCGCTGAGCCAGCCGGTGATGAGGTAGGTAAGCTGCAGGTTGCTCTCCCAATAACGATCGTGCCGCGCGGTCAGGCGCAGCGGAGCCCGGAGGTTGAAGACCGGATCGCCATAGTCGACATCCCGATGGGTGAGCGCGCCGGAGAAGCGCCAGCGCGGCGTCGGGTCGCTCGAAAGTTGCAGGGTGTAGTTGCTGCTCGTCGAGCTTTCGCCGAGGGCACCGGTGC
>JANNEY010000534.1:0-3973 GCA_031379235.1 Opitutaceae bacterium
CGCCCGACACGCTCTTCAACATCATGTCGATGACGAAGCCGATCACTGCGGTCGCGCTCCTGATGCTGCAGGACGACGGCAAGCTCAGCGTAAACGATCCCGTGGCAAAATTCATCCCCGAGTTTGCCAACCTGAAAACACCGTCCGGTCAGCCCGCGAATCTCACCATCGCCCAAATCATGACCCACACGTCCGGCCTCGGTGAGGCCGGCGGCCCGGCCGCGCAACGCGCCAAAACCCTCGCCGACCTCGTCCCGCTCTGGCTGGCCGCACCGATGCAATACGAGCCCGGGGCCAAGTGGAAATACACCCAGTCGGGCATCAACTGCGGCGCGCGCCTCGTCGAGGTCGCAAGCGGGACGACGTTCCCCGAGTTTCTCGCCGCACGGCTTTTTGGTCCGCTCGGTTTGAAGAACACCACGCACACACCGACCGCCGATCAAATTTCGCGCGTCGCCACGCCTTACGCGAAGAACAAGGACACCGGCGCCCTTGAACCCGGTCGGGTGGCGCCGCCCGCGCCCGGCGAGCGCCCGCCCACGGGCAACGCCGGCCTCTACGCCAGCGCGACCGACTACGCGCGCTTTTGCCAGATGCTCCTCAACGGCGGCACGCTCGATGGTCGCCGCTACCTCAGCGCCGCGGCGATGAAGCTCCTCGCCACTCCGCAAACCGGCGCCTTGCCCACGGGATTTTTCCAGAACGCGGCCGGCGGCAACCGCGGGGCGAACTACGGCTGGGGCATCGGCACCTGCGTGCTGAAGACGCCGCACGAAGGCCTCGCCGCGATGCTTTCGCCCGGGACGTTCGGCCACGGCGGCGCGTGGGGCACGCAGGCTTGGATCGATCCGGTGAAGGGCGTCGCGTATGTGCTGATGGTGCAGCGGTCGAATTTCCCCAACAGCGACGGCAGCGAGGTGCGCCTCGCCTTCCAGCAAGCCGCCGCCGCGGCGCTGACGAAGAGCGGCGCTCGCTAGCCCGAAAGAAAAAACCCCGCGATGAAAAGGCTCCGACAAATCGGAACGATCGCGTCGGTGCTGCACGTCGCGGCGCGATCGCTCTGCGGAGCCGCCGTCGCGGGCGCGCTGCTGGCCGTCACCGCCACCGGCCAGCAGGTGCCCGATCTGAAATTCGATGTTGCGGTCGCGGCCCCGGCGCAGGCCGGCGTGAAGGTGCTCTTTGACGAGGCGCATCACAATTTCCACACGACGGAGGGACGCTACCAGCCGTTCGCGGACCTGCTGCGCAACGATGGCTGCGTCGTGACGCCGAACCGGCAGCCGTTCACACGCGTCGCGTTGGAAAAATTCAGCCTGCTCGTGATCGCGAATGCGCTCGGTGCGGCCAGCATGGGCAGCCCCGAGGCGGGCAACCCGGCATTCACGGAAGGCGAATGTGCCGCGGTGCGCGACTGGGTGCGAGCGGGTGGCGCGCTGCTGCTGATTGCCGATCACGCGCCGATGGGCGCGGCGGCGGAAAATCTCGGGCGCGAATTCGGCGTCGGCATGAGCAAGGGCTACACGTCCGACCCGATGAACTATCCGAAGGAGTCGAACAACCAGGGCTTCATCCTGTTCAACCGCACCAACGGCCTCCTCGGCGATCACGCGATCACCCGGGGCCGCACGGCCGCCGAGAAAATCGAGCGCGTGCAGTCGTTTACCGGCCAGTCGCTCCGCGGACCGGAAGGCAGCGTGGTTTTGCTACGGCTCGCCGACACCGCAGTTGATGTCGATCCTCGCACCAAACAGCGCACCTCCGCTACCGGGCGCGCCCAAGGGATCGCGTTTCAATTGGGCGCCGGCCGCGTGGTCGTGATGGGCGAGGCCGCGATGCTCTCGGCCCAACTCGCCGGCCCGGACAAACGGACGATGGGGATGAACCAGCCGGGCTTGGACAACAAACAGCTCACGCTGAACATCGTGCGCTGGCTCGCCGGCATCTTGAATTAGGCGCGAAGGCGCCGCCCCCAGTGTCGAGGCAGGGTCATTTGTGATCCCAGGGCAGTTGCACGGCCAGCCGCGCGTGCTTCCAGACGTGAAATACGTCGAACATATTTCCAGGATTCAGGATGCCGCGCGGATCGAGCGCGCCCTTCACGGCCTGCATCGCACGCACCTGGGCGGGCGAATGCTGGATGCGGAGGAACGGCGTCTTTGCCAGCCCGATGCCGTGCTCGCCGGAAATCGCGCCGCCGAGCGACACCACCGTTTCCATGAGCAACTGCACGGCCTTCTCCGCCGCGCGCGTCTCCTTTTTGTCGGCGCGGTGATACATGATGTTCACGTGGAGATTGCCGTCCGCGAGATGGCCGAAGGTTGGCACATGCAGGCCCGAGTCGCGTTTCAGCCGCACCAGGAATTTCGCGAACTTCACGTAGCTGCGCATCGGGATGACGATATCCTCGTTCAGTTTTGCGTCACCGAGTTCGAACATCGCGCCCGAGCATTTGCGGCGCACCGCCCAGAGTTGCTCCGCTTCATCGCGATTGCGCGCCACGCGATGCGCCGTCGCCTGCGTCTGGGCCCACGCGAGAACCGCGGCGCTCTGCTCGCGCACCTCCAGTTTGCTGCCGGCCAGTTCCAGCAGCATCACCGGCCGGCCCGCCTGGCCCGCGAACACCGCCTGCTTCGTCGCGCGCTCCGCGCACAGCACACTCTCGCGATCAAGAAACTCGCAGATCGCGGGCTGCACGCGTGACCGGAAGAGCGCCAGCGCCGCACGGAGCGCCGCGGTCTCGTCCCGAAACGAAGTCAGCAGCGTCCACCGCACCGCCGGCTGCGGGATGAGTTTCAGCACCGCCCCCGTCACCACGCCGAGCATCCCCTCGCTGCCGATCCAGAGATCGCGCATGTTGTAGCCGGCGGAAAATTTCTTCGTCGCCGTGCCCCACTCGACATACTCGCCCGTCGGCAGGAAACCGCGCAGCGCCACGACGAAGTCGCGCGTCACACCATATTTCCCGCCGTGCATCCCGCCCGCATTGCACGCGATGTTACCACCGATGGTGCAATATTCCTTCGACGACGGATCGGGCGGGTAAAACCAGCCCTTCGCCTCCGCCGCGCGCTGGATGTCCGCGACCTTTGCCCCCGCGCCGACGTGCGCCATGCCCGCTTCCTCGTCGATGGTGATTTTGTTCAGGCCCATCATGTCGAGCACCCAGCCGCCGCGGACCGGCGTCGCGGCGCCGGTGAGCGTCGTGCCGCGCCCGCGGGTCGTGACAGGGACAAGATGTTGGTTCGCGAGGCCGAGCACCACGCCGATGTCGGCTGCCTTCGTAACTTTCACGACCGCCTCCGGCACAAACGGAATCTTTGCGCTGTCGTAGGAAGCGAGCTCGCGCGACGCCACATCGGTGCGCACAACGTTCGCCCCGAGTCGGCGCTTCAACTGGCGAGTGGCGGTGGCAAAGCCTTTCATCCGCCAGAGCGAACCCGGCCCAACGCCGTCTGTCATCCGTAAACTTTCGCTTCACTTCGCGCGGGGTCGTGTGCGAGGCTCAGCTCCTTTCCCTTCCGCGCCATGACGAAAATCCTCCTCACCACGACCTCGTTCCAAGACACGCCGGGCGAGCACCACAAACTCCTCGCCGCCACCGGCTGGGAAGTCATCCGCGCCCGCGGCCCGCTCAACGAGGCCGACACGCTCGCGCTCGTCGGCGACATCGACGGCTATATCTGCGGCGACGACTTGATCACGCGCAAGGTCCTCGAGAAAGCGCGCCCCAAACTCAAGGTGCTCTCCAAATACGGCATCGGCGTCGACAAGATCGACGTCAAGACCTGCACCGAGTTCGGCATCCCGCTGCTCTTCACCCCCGGCGTGAATCACACCACCGTCGCCGAGCACACCTTCCTCCTCCTCCTTGCGCTTGAGAAGAACCTCCTCTTCCACACCGACTCCACGCGCGCCAACACCTGGAAGCGCAAGACCGGGCACGAACTCCTCGAAAAGACCATCGGCATCATCG
>JANNEY010000536.1:0-7242 GCA_031379235.1 Opitutaceae bacterium
GCATTACCCGGCGCGTGCAGGCTGCCGCGCACGAGCAGATCCACATCCGCCGCGAGCGGTGTCGCCATGCCGTGCATCACGCCCGCCAGGCCCTCGTAGGAAGCGACATAACGCGGCGCCAAGGCGATCGCCCGGCGAAAATCCGCCGCCGCCCGATCCATCATCTCCGGATCGATGGCCGCGCCTGGGATTGGCGGTCCCATGAGCTCGGGCAACCGAGAGACGGCGAGGTTGTGGTAAACCAACGCGCTGGTGGAGCCCGCGGCCGCCGCTTTGGCCAGCACGGTTTGCGCCGTCGAAAAATCTTTCCGACTCACCGCGATGTGACCAAGCAGCTCCCACGCGCGCGAGTCCGCCGGTGCCAGGGCCGCCGCCCGGCCGAGGTGCGGCTCGGCCTCGTCCGCCGTGCGCGCACCGAGGAGCAACGAGCCCCGCGCCAGTTCCAAATCCGCCGGTGCCGCCCGCCCGGTGCGCATGCCGCGGGCGATATCGCCGGTCACACGCGCATAGACGTGCTTGCGATAACTGCCACCCGCAATGTAACGCCGCAGCGTTTGCTCCATCGCCGCGTAATCCGCCCCGAACGCGGTGAGAAAGGCGTCGTCCGGCGACTTCACCACCGCCAGCAATTCCAAGTAACGCTGCACCGACGCCCGTCCCGGGGATTTTTCGCCGTAAAAAAGGAAATGTGCCAAGGCCCACGCCTGCGCATAGAAGATCCCGGTGCGCTCGCCTTCATTGTAGAGCAGCGACTCGCGCCCGGTGCCGAGGAGACTCGCCAGCGGCAGGAGTTTCTCGCGCCGCAGGAGCGTTACGTGTTCCTCGACCGCCGCGCCAAAGGTGTAGCTCGTCGCGTCGGGCAGCGCGAAGGTCGCAAAGACTTCCGCGAGGCCTTCGTCGAGCCAGAGCGGCAGCGTGCCTTCCCGCGCACTCAGGTGCCAGTGCACCGCTTCATGGAAAATCAACCGCCGCGTGTCGCGGGTGGTGCGCGCCAAACTCACCATGATCGTGTTCACGTCGTTCGCCCGGACGAAGTAGCCGCCGATCTTTGCCGGCCGACCATTCTCCAGCGGAGCGAAGGGCTCCATCGCCCGATCGTCTTTGAAGAGCACCACCGTCACCGGTCGCAGGCGCTCCGCCTCCACGGGAAAAATTTCCTGCAGCCCGCGCCGAAATTGTTCCAGCTCGATCGCCCATTTCCGCGCCGCCTCCTCCCCCGCGGGCGTTAGGATCGTGAAATGATCCGCAGTTGTTTTCACCCAAGTCTCGTCGGCGGCACGGAGCGTCGACGCGAAAACCACAACCGACAGAAACGCTAAGCGGGCCAAGCTCCCAGCCCGCCGCCCATGACTCGGATCATTGTTTCCCAAACAGCGCATCGCCCGCTTCCTTCGCCGCAAACATGAATGCCGCTTCGTGTCCGATGCCGGGCGTCTCCACCTTGCGCCAGTTAAAAACCCAACCGCGCTCCTGCGCGAGTTTCCGGGCAAATTCAAAACCCGCCCGGCCGCGGGCCAAGCGATGCGGCCCCTGCACCATGCCCGCCGCGCTCGTGTCGAAACTATGCTCCGGCGTGATGTCACCCGTGCCGAGGTAGAGCGTGAGCGGTGCGGCGAGATAACGCCGCATCACCTCGTCGCTGCTCAGCTCCACGGGCAAATCGCCGAAGCCATAGCCGAATTTTTGCTCCCGCGTCGGGAACAGCAATGACCCGGGATTCGCCGCCACGATGCGCGTCGCCTCGGCCGGCAGGAAGGCCGCGAGCCGCACCAAAAACTGCCCACCGGCCGAGTGCCCGATTAGATAATACGGCAGCGCCGGCTTGCCTTCCAACGCGCGCACCTGCGCCACGATTTTCGGGATGAACGCATAGGTCCATGCCTCCGGTGGCTGCGCCTTGCCGTCCGCCGTCACCAATCCGCCGCGCTGGTAGCGCAAGCTCGGGAAACGCTGGCTGTCGAAGAGCGGCGCCACCACGATCGCGCCGAAGCGCTCGGCCAGCGTGATCGCGAAATTACGATAGTCCTCGGCGTTGCGCGCAACGCCATGACACACCACCAGCAACGGTCCTTCCCGGTAACTCGGCGGCTTGTAGGAGAAAACTGTGATCGGCTCGGTCACCGACGCGAATTCGAAACGGCCAATGCCACTCGGTAACGGCTCTGCCTGAAGCACGCCGCCAAGCAGAAACAATGCGGCGAGCGCGAGCCGGTTCATGGCCGCTTTTCGGTGTTGTCGGCCGGGGCTGACGCCGCCTCGGGCGAGCCCGCTTTCTGGTCGGTGGGCTTCGCCGTTTTTTCGTCGGTGGTTTTTTCCCCGCCGCGTGAGGCGATAAACATCGTCACCAAAAAAGCCGCCACCAAGACGAGCCAGATAATCGCGACTGTATTACTATTGCTGTTCATGAGATGGAGTCGAAGCCCAGTGCCTTCGCGACGGCGGGATAGGTGATTTTTCCCGCCTCGGTGTTCACCCCGCGTTGCAAGCCGCGATGCTCCTGCAGCGCCCGCTCGATCCCCTTGCGCACGAGCATCGCCACGTAGGGCTCGGTGGCTTGCGTGAGCCCGAGCGTTGAGGTGCGACCAACCAGCGCCGGCATGTTCGGCACCGCGTAGTGGACGACACCGTGCTCCGTATAAACGGGCTTCTCGTGAGAAGTTGGCCGGATGCTCTCGATGCACCCGCCCTGATCGATCGCGATGTCGACGATTACGCTGCCGGGGCGCATGCGCGCGACCGTCTTTTTCGTGACCACGATCGGCGCTTTCGCCGCCGGAATGAGCACCGCCCCGATGAGCAGATCGGCGTCCGCGACCTCGTGCTCGATGTTGGCCGGATTCGACATCAGCGTGACCACGCGACCGCGATATTCGTGATCGAGCGACTCAAGTTTGTTGGTGTCGAGATCGAGCACGGTGACGCGCGCGCCCATGCCGGCGGCCATCTGCACCGCGTGCGCACCGGAGTTGCCAGCGCCAACCACGACCACGTGGCCCGGCATCGTGCCCGGGATGCCACCGAGTAGCACGCCAGAGCCGCCATGCTGCGACTGGAGAAAATACGCCCCAATCTGAATGGAGAGACGCCCCGCGATCTGGGACATCGGTTTCAACAACGGGAAACTTCCGTCGGAGCCTTCGACCGTCTCGTAAGCGATACCGAGAATGCGTTTTTTAAGCAGCACCTTGGCAAGCTCAGCTCCCGCGGCAAGATGCAGGTAAGTGAAGAGCGTCTGCCCCGTCTGCATCAGATCATATTCCGCGGGCAACGGCTCCTTCACTTTCAAGATCAGATCCGCCGCCCGCCAGATCTTCGCCGGGTCGCCCACGATCGTCGCGCCGGCCGCGCGGTATTCCGCATCGGTGAACCCGGCGACAATGCCCGCCGCTTTCTGCACCAGCACGCGCGCACCGAGCGACACGCAACGCCGGCACAAACTCGGAGTCATCGAGACACGGGTTTCACCAATCTTGATTTCCTTGGGCACACCGATGGTCATGGCGCGGAGAAAACGCGATGGCGGCGCGAAGGCAACGCGCGAAACGCTCAAAACATTTTTGCCGACCGCAGGATTTCCTCAAAGCGCGGGTCCGATTTCAGCGGCGCCCAGAGCGGATCGTCCCGAAATTCCCGCGCGGTCTTGCGGCAGGGTCCGGTCATCATGTCGCGCAGGCAGGCGAGCGCCTCTTCGCGCCGATCCAGCAGCGCATAAACCCCACCGAGCCGGGGCCGCTCCTCGGCCTCGTGGAAACTGTCCTTGCCCTCCAGCAGCGCCCACGCCTCGCGCGCGCTGCGGAGCGCTTCGGTCTCGCGGCCGGCACACGCGTGGGCCTGCGCGGTCGCGATGAGGACCGAAGGTTTCTGTCGCGGCGCCCACTCGCGCGCCCCGTAGTGCAGGATCGCTTCGTCGGCGAGCGCGCGCGCGTCTTCGGCGCGGTTCATGAGCCATGCGAGCAGGGCGCGATGCAGCGCCACCGGGTCCGACACGATCGAGCCGGGGCTCGGGATGGACGTGATCCGCGGATCGCGGAGCACGCGGTCGGCCTCGGCGAAGTCGCCTCTGAGAAACGCGAGGTCCGCGGCGGCATCGAGTCCGAACTTGTCGGCCAGCTGCAGGGGCATGAGCGCGTAGCGCGCGAGGTAGGCCGCGTGATCGCCGTCCATTTCGTAGCGCGCCCGCGAGGAGTTGCGCATGATGCTGCGGTTGTCGGGAAACTGCGCCACGTAGCGGTCGGCAAAGTCGATCAGCTCCTGGTAACGGCGGAGGAACAGCAACGTGAGCACGTATTCGGCGGCGCCCGTGCGGTCCACGGGGTTGAGCGCCACGGCCTGCCCGAATTGCTCGGCCGACTCCGGCCAACGATACGTGCGGCGCGCGATCGCGGCGATGAAGGTGCGCAACTGCGCGTCGTTGGGCAGCCCGGCCTCGGCGGCCTTCAATTCGACGGCCGCCCGCGGCAGATCGCGCGGGCCGCGGTAATAATAGGATCCGAGCGCGAGGTGCGTCTCGGGCAAATCGGGTGCGAGGCGCACCGCCGCGTCGACCGCCGCTTTGAGCCGCGCGAGGCGCGCAGCCGTCGGATCGAAGTGCCCATACCAGTAGAGCGAGCCGTGGGTGAGCGCGAGCTGCACCTGGGCCAGCACAAAATTTGGATCGCGGACGAGGGCTTGCTCGTAGAGCTCGACCGCGCGGTCGCGCGGCTCGCGATCGATGAACGCCTGCTGGCTGTAGGCGCGCGCCCGCAGGTAGAGATCGTAGGCGACCTGATCCTCCGTGTGGCGCCGCTCGATGCGGGCTCGCTCGCTGGCCGTGAGCGTTGCGTGCAGCGCACCGGCAATCTCGCGCGCGATTGCGGCTTGGATCGCGAAGGCGTCCGCCAGATCGCGCTCGTAGGTTTGCGTCCAGAGCCGCGTGTCCGACTGCACGTCGATGAGCGCCGCGCTCACCCGCACCTGCTCGCCCACGCGGCGCACGCTGCCTTCGAGCACGGTCGCCACACCGAGTTCATCGCCAATCTGACGCAGGCTCCGCTTGCCCGGCGGATAGCCCAGCGTCGAGCCGCGCGAAATCACCTTGAGATCGCGGATGCGGCCGAGCTGCGTCGTCAGCTCGTCGTGCATGCCGTCGGTGAAAAACGCGTTCGCCGGATCGGGGCTCAGGTTGGAAAACGGCAGCACCGCGATCGATTTCGGGTGGCGGGGCTTGGCGGGCGCGTTGGCGACCGGGGCGTGGCGCGTTTGCAAAAACCACGTGCCGCCGAGCGCGAGGCCCGCGGCCACGCCAACCATCGCCGCCACTCGCGCCGTGCGCCGAGTCGTCCGCCGGCGGCGCAGCGAGCGGCCGCTTTGCAGGAGCTGCATGTCCGCCAACAACGCGGCACCGTCCGCGTAACGCTCACCGGCCGATGGGTGGCAGGCGTGGAGCAGAATTTCGTTCAGCTCGAGCAGCGCGCGCGCGTCGGAGAAATCGCGCAGGCCCGCCGGCAGGCGGGGGAAATCGTTTCGGTCAAGTCCGGTGGAGAGCTCGTAGAGGACTTTGCCGAGCGCAAAGACATCGGCCGACGGCGCGCCCGGCCCCTCGGGCGGCACGAAGCCGGCGGTGCCGACATAGGTGCTCGCGTCCGACACGGAGGCGACGAGCCCGATGTCGGCAAGTTTCGCCTGACCCGCCACAATGACGACGTTGGACGGCTTGATGTCGCGATGCACGAGCCCGCGCGCGTGCAGCTCGGCGAGACTTTGCGCGAGGGCGACGCCGTGCGCGATGCACTCCGCCGCCGGCAGGCGACCGCGCCGCGCGCGCAGCTCCTTCAGCGTGAGCGGCACGTAGGTGGCCGGATCGATCGCGCGCGGGGCGGCGTCCGCGTCGTCGGCCAACTCCATCACGTAGTAGAAGAAGCCGCCGTCGGCGCGGCGCCCGATGTGGAGCAGCGCGAGTTGATGCGCCTCGGAAAGCGAGATGGCGGCGAATTCCTTCAGCCCATTGAACTCGCGCTCGAACGGCTCGCTGTCCTCGAAGCGATCGCGCCAGACGATTTTCACGGCGCGGAAAATACCCGTCACCCCGCGCGCCAGCCACACGTCCCCATAGCTGCCGCGGCCGATGAGGCGGAGCAGCTCGTAGTCGGGGATCGACGGCGTCACGGCTGCGATTTTTCGCAGAGGCCGCGGTGGCGGTCGATGGGAAAGCGGCGGATGACAGGGTTGGAGCGATGTCTCGCAAGGTGGCGCGAGTCCTGCCGTCGCGGGACCGCGCCGGCGTTACCCGGCCCCAACGGGGCCGCAGTTGAAAGCCCAGGGCACCGCCCTGGGAGAACCCATCTGGCAAAAATGTCCGAGCCCTGAAAGGGCGTCACGATCACGGAGGTGTCGCCCTTTCAGGGCTCAAAATTTCTCCTCAAAAATCCCCAGGGCGTTGCCCTGGGCGATTAACTTCCGCCCCATCGGGGCTCTGGGATCGGAATACCACTTCACCCCAGCTGCGCCTCGAGCCGGGCAACCTCGGCTTTGAGCTGCTGCTTCACGCGATGGGCAATCAGGTAAACCGTCGCCGGACCCATGCCGAGCTCACTGGCGACTTGGCGGACGGGCCAGTTCTGCCGCGCGTAGAGATCGAAAACCTGAAAGTGCCGCGGGTTGAGGCGGCGCGCGAGGCGATCGAGCGCGGTGTCGAACACGTGCTTGCGCCACTCCTCGTCCCAGCCGGCGTCGGCATCGGCGCCGTCGGGCACGCGCTCCGCGGTCGCCGTGTCGTCCGACTCCTCGCGGCGCAGCGGGTGCTCCGCGCCGCCGGGGCGCTCGCGGAATTTGTCCGCGATGCGCCAGCGCGTGAGGTTCATCAGCCAGCGGCGGAACGAGCCGCGCCGCGGATTGGCCTCGAACTCGTGGATCGTCTCGGCCACGCGCTTGAAGACATCCTGCGCGACCTCCTCCGCCTCCGCGCGCGTGAGGCCGGCGCGCTGCGCGAGGCTGAGCACGAACTGCCGGTAGAGCCGGTAAAATTCCTGCCAGCTCGCCGCATCCTTCCAATCGCGGAGCCGGAAAAGCAGCGTGGGCCGCGTGTGGAGCGTGGAGGCGGGCTCGGGGTTCATGGGAGTCGGCACGGTCCTGTAACGGGCGGGACGGGCGGCATCTTTCAAGAAACGCGCGCCGCGGCAAAAAATATTTCCTGATTCATGAAAGAAGTGCGTTCGGACCTGCGTTAAAAGCCTGTCGCTCGTTCCCTCGTCTCGCAACCGCACC
>JANNEY010000477.1:0-31709 GCA_031379235.1 Opitutaceae bacterium
CCCACTCGTTGTCATACCACGACACGAGCTTGAAGAACTTGCTGTTGAGTTCGATCGAGGAGCCGGCGTCGTAGATCGACGACTGCTTGTCGTGGATGAAGTCCGACGAGACGACTTCATCGGAGGTGTAGCCGAGGATGCCCTTCAGGTAGGTCTCGGACGCTTTCTTGATGGCGGCGTTGATCTCGGCGAGGGAGGTTTCCTTGGTGCTGCGGAACGTCAGATCCACGACGGAAACCGTCGGGGTCGGCACGCGGAAGGACATGCCGGTGAGCTTGCCCTTGGTCTCGGGGAGCACGAGGGCGGTCGCCTTGGCGGCACCGGTGCTCGACGGGATGATATTGATGGCAGCGGAACGGCCACCCTTCCAATCCTTCTTCGACGGGCCATCCACGGTCTTCTGCGTGGCGGTGTAGGAGTGGATCGTCGTCATGAGGCCTTCCTCGAGGCCAAAGCCTTCCTTGAGGAGCACGTGGACGAGCGGCGCGAGGCAGTTCGTCGTGCAGGAGGCGTTGGAGATAATCGTGTGCTTGCTGAGGTCGATCTTATCGTCGTTCACGCCGACGACGACCGTGATGTCCTCGCCCTTCGCGGGCGCGGAGATGATGACCTTCTTCGCCCCGGCGGCGATGTGGCCCTTGGCCTTCTCGGCCTCGGTGAACAAACCGGTGGACTCGATCACGAGTTGGACGCCAAGCTTGCCCCACGGCAGTTCGGCGGGGGTCTTGGCGGAAACGACGAGGATGTCCTTGCCGTTCACGACGAGAACGTCGTCTTCCAGCTTGTCGGGCGACGACTTCTTCGAGCTCACGGTGCCGGCAAACTTGCCCTGCGTGGAGTCATACTTGAGCAGATAGGCGAGATTGTCCGCCGGGACGATGTCGCCCACCGCCACGACATCGAGCGTCGTGCCCAGCAGGCCTTGCTCGACGAGCGCACGGAAAACGAGGCGGCCGATGCGGCCAAAACCATTGATTGCGACTTTAACTGCCATGGTGGGACTCCGGATGTAGTAGTGGTTGGATTGCGAGTTCGAGATGAGTCCGCGTAAACGCGGACTGTTCAAGCAAGCGCGCCGCGTGCCACGATGCAAGGTGGTTTTGCGGCAGGAATGTCATCAGCCAAAAGCCCGGCCTTGAGCTGGACGCTGGAACGATGTTGCCCGCAGCTATCCCACGTTCTGCCCACGGGCCGGAAAGAGAGGCAAGCCTCGACGCAAAGCCCACCGAACTCGTTCGCTTTCCTCGCTACCGCGAATTCCGACTCACCCACAGCGCACACCCCAGCGCCGGCACCCACAGCGGCGACTCGACCCGCCGGGGAGCACCATGCGAACGCGGGAAATAAAACCGGTCCTGATCCGCGCGCAGCTCCCAAGCGCCCGGCGCGGATTCGGCCGGTTCATCGGCCAACGGAATCGAGACGTCACTCAGGGTCGGGTTGATCGCGAAGAAGAGACGCGTGGGGCCGGCCGAAAAATCGGCGTTGTAGATGACGGCGAGCGCGGGCGAATCCGGCGCGGCTTGGAAATGGAAAAAGCCCTCGCTCGGCCGCGACCACGGCCGCAGCAGCCGGCCGGTTTCGCTGCGGCGAAACGCGATCCAGTCGGCAAAATACGCGTGCGTGGCGAGGTGACGGTGGAGCCGCTGGTAATCGAGCGCGTTGAGGTCGCCGCGCAGGTAGGTGTTTTGGACGCCGTGCTTGGAACGTAGGAAATCCTGCCCGGCGGAAAGCATCGGGATGCCCGCCGACATGAAGAGCAGCGCCGCCATCAGGTGCGTGCGACGGCGGTCGTTGGCCGTGGGCACGAAGCCGTTGTGGTGCGGGTTCTCCGTGATCATGTCGATCCACGAGCGGTCGTCGTGCGACTCCGTGTAGTTGATCGTCTGCGCGGGCCATTTCGCGAAATACCACGGCGAGCCGCGCAGAAAATATTCCATGCGCGCCGCCGCCCCGCGGCCCGCGACGTAATCGCGGAGGAAGTCGCGGTAGCCGTCGTTCCACGAGGCCCAGCCGGTATCGCGCAGCGCGCCCGCGATGTGCCCGCGAAAACTCCACGGCTCCGCGATCAAAATCACGTTGGGCTTCACCCGCTTCAACGCCGCCTCGATGTCACGCAGCACGTTTACGCCGAGCAGCTCCGCCAGATCGAAGCGGAAGCCATCCACGCCGTAGGCCTCGATGTAATGGACGCAGCTGTCGATGATGAGCCGCCGCGCCATGGCCGCGCGGGCCCGGAGATCATTGCCGCAGCCGCTCCAGTTGGTCAGCGCGCCGTTGGCATCCTGCTCGAAGTAGTAGAGCCGGTCGATGGCCATCAGGTGCGCCGGCACGCCGACATGGTTAAACACCACGTCGAGCACCACCGCCATACCGCGCCGGTGAAACGCCGCCACCAGCTCCTGAAACTCGCGCACGCCCGACGCCTGCTCCGCATCGAGCGCATAGCTGCTCTCGGTCGCGAAGAAATTATTAGTCATGTAGCCCCAGTGATACTCGTCGGTCGTGACGTTATCGAACTCATGCACGGGTTGCAGCTCCACGCAGTTTACGCCGAGGTGATGCAGATAAAAATCCGGGCTCTCCACCCAGGCGCGCAGACCCGCGAAACCAAGCCGCGCCTCGACCGGGATTTTCACCGGTGCCTGCGCCACGAGGTCGCGCACATGCGCCTCCGCAATCACGAGGTCATGCCAGGCGGGCGTCACAAACCGCCGATCGCCCTGCCCCACCCACGCGGGATCCAACACGATGCCGGGACCTTCGCGCCCCACCGTCGCGAGCGCGTAGGGATCGAGCACTCGCACTGCGGCATCAAAGCCGTGGCTCCGATCCCCCTCGAGCACATACCAGTAAAACCAGCCGTGCAGATTGCGATCGAGCGCGAGTTCCCAGACGCCGGCCGCGCCATCGGCATCGTCCCGCCGCGCCAATGGATAGTGCGCCGCGAGCTCCAGCACCGCTTTGTCGAAGCCCGCTTCACGGGAAATCCACAGCGTGACCTGCTGCGCGCGCGGGGCGAAGAGGCGGAAGACCGTCTCGCCGGCGCGCACGAGCGCGCCCAGCGGCAGATCGGTCTTCAACTCGAAGAAAAAATTCCCAGGGACCACGGGCACACTCCCCTCCGCCCGATCCGCCCAACCCACGAACCACGGTTCCGCCAAGGTCAGCGGCTCTGCGAGGGTGAAGCGCCATAGGTGCCAGCCCGTCCGCCGTGGATCCAGCACGCGGTTGAGATTGCCGCTTTCATCACGCACGACGTTGGGCGCCTCGGTGGGCGGCACGAGCCATTGGCATTCACCCGTGACAAACTTGAACCGCTGGCCCCAACCGAGAAACTGCGCCGCGTCGCCTTTCCACGCGAGCACGCGCTCGCCTTCGAGTTCGGTCGGGTGCAGTTGCCAAGCCGCGTCGCCCACGGCCGCCTGCCATTGGTTGAAATCCCCCGCCAGGTAAACGGTGTCACGCGCCGGATCGATGTCGCAGCCATGCTCCAGCGGCAGCACAAACGTGATCGCGCCATCGACGTTGTTGAAAAAATACCCGTAGGCGCGGCCCGCCGGCAATCCCGGGGCCGGCGCCAGCGCATCCAGCTCCAGGCTGCGCTTCCCCAGCGAGAAACTCGGATGCGTGCGCTTCGTCCAGTCGTGATCAAGTTCAATGATGCCGGACGACGGGGACTCAAGCCACGCTCGGACGATGCGGTGCGGTTCTGACATTGGGAAAGAGAAAGCAATTGCCGGACCGGTCGCGCGACAAGCGGGAAACATGCGCCGTCGCCCCGCATTCGGCGCGGCACCGGCGCGCGCGCGGGTTTTCCAACGATTTGACAACGGCGAGCACAGTCGCGTGGGTTCTGCCTCCGCATCGTGTCCGTCCGCGAAAAAATCCTCGTCGCCATGTCCGGCGGAGTCGACAGCTCCGTCGGCGCCCTGCTGCTCAAGCAGCAAGGCTACGACGTCGTGGGCGCCTACATGAAAAACTGGATCAACGAGGACAACATCGTGGGCGATTGCCCGTGGATGCGTGACATCGACGATGCCCGCGCTGTCGCTGATCATCTCGGCATCGAGTTTCACGTCGTCAACCTGATGCGCGACTACCGCGCGAAAATCGTCGACTACCTTCTCGAGGGCTACGCCCGTGGTCTTACGCCGAATCCCGACATCATGTGCAACCGGGAGATAAAGTTCGGCGTGTTCCGCGCATGGGCCCGGGACCACGGCTTTGGTGCCGTCGCAACGGGCCACTATGCCCGGCGGGTTGCAGCCGGGGGCAAGGACCCCGGTCCGGGCTCAACGAACCCGGCGACATTCCACCTCCTCGAAGGCGCCGACAAAAACAAAGATCAGTCCTATTTCCTCGCTCTGCTCGCGCAAGCACAGCTGGCAGATGCGCGCTTTCCCATCGGCCACCTCGCGAAACCCGAACTCCGCGCCATCGCCCGTGACGCCAAACTTCCCACGGCCGAAAAAAAGGACAGCCAGGGCATCTGCTTCATTGGTGAGGTGAAAATGGCCGATTTTCTCCGGGCTTACGTGCCCGACGCTCCCGGCCCCATCGTGCGTGCGACCGATGGCCGCGAACTCGGCCGCCACCGCGGACTCCACTTCTACACCCTGGGCCAACGCAAAGGCATCGGCATCCCATCGAACACCGACCACGAAGCCTACGTCGTCGTCGGTAAACGCGCCGCCGACCGCGCGCTCCTCGTCGCCTTCGATCATCCCGAAGCGCCGGGACTCTTTCAAAGCGAAGTCCGCGTTCACGCGCTGAGCTGGATCGGCGAACCGATGGAAACTGGTCGCCACCTTGAGGGCCGGGTGCGCTACCGCGATCCACGCGTGCCACTCGCCTTCACGCCTGAGGCTGGCGGCACCGCCCTGATAAAATTTCAAGCGCCCCAACGCGGCCTCGCCAGCGGCCAAGTGCTGGCCTTTTACGAGGGCGAACGATTGCTCGGTGGCGGCGTGTATGCGTAGGGCGGGGCGAACGCTCAGCGCGTGAAAAGACGGGTCGGAGGCCCGGCCGAGCCTAGGTTCGCGCATACCAGACTCACGGCAAACACGAGAAACACGGCGCCGAGCGCGCGGTCGATCCAATGGCCATAGCGAAGGAAAGCCCGGCGCACCGAGGTCTGCGTGAACAGCACCGCGACGAGGCAAAACCACGCGGCGGTCGCCAGCGCCATCCATAAGCCGTAGCCCGTTTGGATTAATTTTGAAGTCTGCGGATTCACGACCACGGCAAAAAGCGCGATAAAAAAGAGCGTCGCCTTGGGATTGAGGGCGTTCGTCAGAAATCCGGTGCCGAACGCGGCGCCAGCCGAAGGCGGCGCGACAGGCGCGTTCGCTTCCAGGATGTCCTCACCTCGCCGTGGTTTGGCCCGCAACGCTTGTATGCCGATCCATGCGAGATAAGCCGCGCCGGAAAACTTCACGAGATTGAACCACAACTCCGACCCGCGGATCAGCAGTCCCAAGCCGAGGACCGAATAAGTCACATGTAACAAAATCGCCGCACCCACGCCAACACTCGTCCAGATCGCCGGGCGGCGACCGTGCGCGATGCTTTGCTTCAGGACGATCGCGAAGTCCGGGCCGGGGCTCGCGACCGCCAGGAGGTGGGCGCCGGCCACCTGCGCAAACTCCAGCCAGTGGTTATCCATCGCGAGGCGGGACGACTACAGCGCCACTTCCTTGAAGTTCGGCGTGGTGACCATCTGTTCAAATCCCTTGGCATCATTCAACGCCCGCACTTTGCCTTCGTTGGGAAATAGTTTCGCCGCCTTGGCGATGATCGCGCGGCTGTCGTCCATCCGCCCCAGCGCCGCCAGCACGAACGCCTGCCGCAGCCAGGCGTCCGAAAAATTCTGTGCCCGGCCCGCCGCGTCCGCATACGCCCGCACGGCGCTTTCGTAGGCGGCTTTGGCCTCGCTGTTCTTTTTTTGCCGCAGCCGCGCCACGCCCAGCGATAAAAAATAGTCGCCGTCGGGCGAGGCCTGCGTGGCCTTGAGAAAAAGCCCCTCGGCCCGCGCCCACTCCTTCACCTGCAGTGCAAATTGACCCTCGCTGGCGTGGAGCGCTGCCTCTTTTCGCTCCCGCTCCGTCGGCTCTTTGCGCTGCGCGCCGCAGCCCGCTGCAAGCGCCAGGATCAGTGTCCCGCCCAAAATGATTTTGCATCGAATCGAATTCATGTGGCGCTGGATTTCGACGCAGCCAAGACCCGTCGTCAACGTCATGCCACACCCCCCTGCTCGCCGGCCACGGCGGCGCCGCCTCACATGTCCGGCGGCACGTTCGCGATCGCTTCCTCGAGCGTGGTGAGGCCTTCCTTCACCTTCAGCACGCTGTCCTGATGCAGCGATTTCATCCCGTTGCGCATGGCAATTTTCTTCAGCTCGGCGGACTCCGCCTCCTTGTTGATCGCTTCGACTAACTCTTCGTTGCTCACCATGAGCTCATGAATGCCCACGCGGCCGCGGTAGCCGTTGCCACCACATTTGGCACAACCCTTGGGATTGGCGCGGAAAATTTGCCCGCTCCAGCCAATCGCTTTTTCAATAATTTCCTTTTCCCGGCCCTCAGGCTGGTGCGGCATCCGACACTGCTTGCAGACGCGGCGCATCAGGCGCTGCGCACACACGCATAGCAGCGACGACGAGATCATGAAAGTCTCGACGCCCATCTCCGTCAGACGCGAAATCGTCGTGGGCGCATCGTTGGTGTGCAGCGTCGAGAGGAGCAAGTGACCGGTGAGCGCGGCCTCGACCGCGATTCCCGCGGTCTCCTTGTCGCGGATTTCGCCGACGAGAATGATGTCGGGGTCCTGCCGCAGAAACGCGCGCAGCGCCGTGGCAAACGTGAGCCCGATCTGCCGGTGCATCTGCATTTGGTTCAACCCGGGCAGCGTGTATTCGATCGGATCTTCAGCGGTGCGAATCACGACATCGGGGGTGTTCACCTCGTTGAGCGCCGAATAAAGCGTCATCGATTTGCCCGAACCAGTCGGGCCACAGTGCAAAATCATCCCGTAGGGCTGGCGGATGCACTCGCGATATTTCACCAGATTCTCCTCTGAGAAACCGAGTGCCGGCAACGGCAGCGTGCTCTTCTGCTTGTCCAGAATACGCATCACGACGCCTTCGCCGTGATTCAGCGGCGCCGTCGAAACGCGCAAATCCAGATCGAGCCCCTTCTTCGTGTATTGCTTGAAAACAATGCGACCATCCTGCGGCAGCCGGCGCTCCGAGATGTCGAGGTTGCACATGATCTTCAGGCGGGCGACGAGGGCTGGTCCCACTTTCTTCGGCAGGCGCAGCTTTTCCTGACAGAGCCCGTCCACGCGGTTGCGGACGATGACGTCCTTTTCCTGTGGCTCGATGTGGATGTCACTCGTCCCTGAGAAATAAGCATCCTCGATGATGCGATTCGCGAGCTGGATGATCGGGCCGGACTCCTCGCTGACATCATCACCCTTCAACTCGGCCTCGACCTCACCATATTCCGCACCGATCTGTTGGACAACATCGTCGAAGCCGGCGGCAACATCGTGGCCCTTGGAAAACTTGTCTTTGATGTCCTTCTCGCGGGCAAGCAGCCGCACGACAGGCTTGCCCGTCATCTCCTGAATCTTCGTGGGCAGCGTAACCTCGAAGGGATTGGCAAACGCCACCAGGAGCATTTCGCCGACCTGTCCGACCGGCAGCACAAGATGCTCTTGGCAGAATTCCTTCGGGATCCGCTCAAAGGTCTGCGCCGTGACGCGATAGTGCGCGACGTTGTAGGGCGAGAGATTAAGCGCGCGCGCCTTCGCGACGAGGCACTGAAACGCACTGACCTTGAAATCCTCCTGCAACAGCTTGTCCAAGGCGTTGCCGCTGAGATCGCCGTCGCGGGAAGCGAGATCGGTGCGCTGGGCCTCGTCGAGGCGACCCATTTCAACGAGCTTACCGACGATCAGAAGCTGGATTTTTCCGAGTGGCATGGTGGTTATTTGGCTCCAGCCGCCACGAGTGAGGCTGCGGCTGCGGCTTTGCCCACCCCGGAATTTGCCACATCTTCCGCGTGTTTCTCCAAATACTCGGCGATGGCATCGAGCGTCGTGCCAAACCAAAGGATCGGGCCGCCCAATTGCTTCTCCCAATGGCTGCGGACGGCCGGACTCAGGTAATAGGCGGTCGCAACAAACGAAAATTCCTCCTCCCGATCAAACGGCACGGACCACGTGGCCCAGCACGCCCCGACATCCAGCGCTTTCTTCGTGTCGTCAGGCACATCGTAGTCGCGCAAATCCACCAAGCCGATTCCGTCGGCCTCCACCAAATGGTGCAGCATGTCGTCCTCCTTCAGGACTTTCATGTCGTAGGCGAGGATGGCGAGGATGGAGGTCTGCCGAGGCAACCCGCTCGCGACCACCTCGATGAACTTCTCGTTCGCCTTCTCCAGATCCTCGATCTTCACGAGGTTGTGCTCGACCAGCTGCGCCCCGAGGAGGCGGTTGGCGCGCATTAGGAGAGGACGGTATTCCTTCGACATTTACCGCCCTACGTATCGTCACGCCTTCGACGCAAGCGACGCTTTTTCCTTCCGCCGGAACTTCGCGACCCGTTTTAACAATTCTTTTTTCAATTTCTCCAACCCAGCGCCCGTCGCGCAGGAAATCTCCACCAAATCGACCGCCTTGTAGCGCTTCTTGAATTTCACGAGCTGGGCCGCGGACTCCGGCACATCCATCTTATTCGCGACGACCAGCCGGGGTTTCTCCAGTAGTGCCTCGTCGTAAAGTTCGAGTTCGTGCAACAGGTGCTTGTAATCGTCCCGCGGATCGCGGGCGTCGGTCGCCGCCATGTCGACGATGAAAATCAACAGCGCGCAACGCTCGATGTGTCGGAGGAAACGGTGACCGAGCCCGCGGTTTTCATGCGCCCCCTCAATCAGCCCAGGCACATCGGCGAGCAGCAGGCGCTTGGTTCCCTTCACCTCGTCGGAATAGTCGATGACGCCAATCTGCGGATGCAGCGTGGTGAAAGGATAGGCCGCCGTTTTCGGGTGAGCCTTCGTGATCCGGCCAGTGAGCGAAGATTTTCCCGCGTTGGGAAACCCCACGAGCCCGACATCGGCGATGCTCTTCAGCACCAAACGGTATTCGCCCGCTTCGCCTTCCTGACCGGCGTTGGCGCGGCGCGGCGCGCGATTGGTCGACGTCTTAAAATGTGTGTTGCCCCAGCCGCCATTACCACCCTTGCAGAGCACGATGCGCTGGCCGTCGGCGACGATTTCGGCGACCGGTTTTCCCGTCGCGAGATCGGTCACGACGGTGCCGAGTGGCATTTTCAAAACGCGGGGCCCGCCATCCTTGCCGTGACAATCGGCGCCCTGACCGTGTTCGCCGCGTTCCCCGCGCCAGTGCGGCTGGAATTTATAGTCGACGAGGTTGTTCGTGTTGACGTCACCGAGCAGGACGACGTCGCCTCCGCGGCCGCCATCGCCGCCGTTGGGGCCGCCCCACGGCTCGTATTTTTCGCGGCGGAAACCGATACAACCCCGCCCACCGTCACCGGCGGCGAGCTTTACTGTGCATTCATCGACGAACATCCCTACGACGATGCAGAAGGCGGCGAGTTTGCCAAGGGCCGCGCCAAAAGAACCGAATCTAACGAGCAGACCGCGGGCTTTCCGTCAGAGTGAAATCTTAATTCCCTTCCGGAGGTAAGTCGGCACGTCGAGGTCTTGGCCGTCGAAGAGATTACGGTCGGTTTTTTCGAAATGACCGCGGCTCTCCAGTTCCCCAAAGCCAAATTCATCCTGCGCGGGTTTGGCGAGATGCACGATTTTCACTTCAGACGCGCGCGCGGCGGCGTGCGCTGGTTCAAGGGAGGGCACCGCTCTCGCCGAGTCGGTGACGGCCGCCATAGCCGAGTGCTCGCGCGGCGAATCCTGAAGGGCGGGAGCAGCCGGTTTGCCGCGGTTCCCAGCGCTCACTGGACGGCGCGTGGGCACCCCACGGCCACCCATGTCACTTGTGCCGATGATGCAGACTTCGACCCGGCCCGCCATGTCTTCGTCAATCACAGCCCCCATGATCACATGGGAATCGCGACCAAACTGCTCGGTGATCGCGGTCATGAGTTCGTTTACCTTGGGCAGCGTGAGATCCGCTCCACCAAGAATATTGACGAGAAGGCGGTCGGCCTTGCGCGAAAACTCCGGTGTGTGCAGGAGCGGGCAGAGTTTGAGGCTCGCGATCGCATCGGCCGCGGCGTTCTCACCGGCGCCTTCGCCCAAGCCGAACAGGGTCTTGCCGCCGCGTTGGTGAAACGCCTGCCGCAGTGTGGCAAAATCCAGGTTGATCAGCCCGGTCTTGAAGAGCATCGACCAAATCGATTTCACGCCGCGACCAATCCATTCATCCGCGCGCGCAAACGAAGCAAGCAGGCCGTCGTTTTCGCCCGACTCCTGCAGCAGCACATCGTTGGGGAGCGGAATCACGGCATCGCATACCTGCCGCAGCGCCCGGAGCCCTTCCTCCGCCTGCTTGAGCCGCCGCCCACCCTCAAAACTAAACGGCATCGTCACAAACGCGATCACGAGCGCGCCCGTCTCGGCCGCGATTTCGGCCACCACGGGTGAGGCCCCGCTACCGGTGCCGCCCCCCATGCCCGTCACGAGGAACACGAGATCGCAGTCCTTCACGACCTTCGCAATTTTCTCGCGATCCGTCTCGGCCGCCTCGCGCCCCAGATCAGGATCGCCCCCCGCGCCCAAGCCACGCGTGACGCCCATGCCGATCAGCACCTTGTCCTGCACCGGGGAACTAGCGAGCGCCTGATGATCGGTGTTGATTACGGCGAGCTGCAAGCGTTCAAGGTTTTCCATCTTGAGCCGGTCCACCGCGTTGGAGCCCGCACCGCCGACACCGACCAGCTTGATCGCGATGTTGCGGTCGGTGAGGAGCGCGTGCGCGAGGGGAAGTTCGTTGTGATTCATCGTCGGTTCAGGCGTGGGTGAAGAGGCGCTTCATGCCGTTAAAAAATCCACTGTGGCGGCGGTTCGCGGCCGACTTCTCCGCCTGCACGCTGACCCCGTAATAGAGCAAACCAAGCGCCGTGTGATAGCCCGGGTCGCGGAGATTTTCGCTAACCCATGTCGGGGCCTCGCCGAGATGCGCCGGCACGCCAAACACCTTGGCCGCCACTTCCACGATGCCGCTGAGTTTCGCCGTGCCGCCCGTGAGCACCACGCCCGAGGCGCACGTCTCCGGGGAAAACGCCCCGCCCAATTTTTTCTTCACGACTTCCAGCAGTTCCCAAGTCCGCGCCGCCGTAATTTGCTCGATTGCCTGCTGGGAAAATTGCCGGTCGCCGATCGCGAAATTGCCGTCGAGCCAGACTTTTTGCGCCCGGTCCTTCGTCTGCACACTGGCCCGCCCGAAGCGCAACTTCAGTTTCTCGGCCTGCCCCTCCTGCAACCGCAGTCCAATGCCGAGATCGTTGGTGAGGTGAGTGCCACCGACGGGCACGACCCCGGTGGTGTGCGGCCCGCCATCGCGGTAAAGCACAAAGTCCGTCGTGCCCGCGCCGATATCCAGCACCAGCACGCCATGCTGCCGCTCTTCGGGCGAAGTCACCATATGCCCCGCGGCGAGGCTGGAGAGCACGAGCTCGCGCACCTCCAAATTGAAACCACGGATGACGTTGATGTGATCGGCGAGCCGCTGTTCCTGACCATGCACCGTCCAGTAGCCGACCTCGAGCCGCTGGCCCACGAGGTTCTCCGGACTGCCGGGCACCAACCGCCCATCGACGCGAAAAGGCCGGCGAATGTTGTGCACCACCATGCGCCCCGTCGGGAGTTCCTTGGACTTCGCCAGATCGCAGACCGTGCGCACGTCCCCGCTCTCAATCATGTTATCGGAAGCTTTCACGTTCACCGAGGCCTCGTTGTAGAAACCTTCCAAGTGACCGCCCGACTGCGCGAGGAAAACGAGATCGATGCGCTCGCCCGCATCGCGTTCGGCCATCTCCAGGGCGCTGTGCGTGGCGTCACTCGCCGCGCGATTGTCGGCGACGACACCTTTGATCACTCCGCGCGAGGCGCACTCGCCGCGGCCGATAATGGCCAACTCGCGGCCGGAGCATTCTCCGACGAGCACGCTGATTTTGGAGGTGCCGATTTCTACGGCACCGATGAAGGAGGATCTGGAACTCACGGTTTGGATATTAGCTGGGAGACAGAGAAGGCGGTGGGAAAACGGTTCGAGGCTGGTTTCGTCACGGTTCGGGTCGGCCGCACGGGCACCAGCGGTTCGATCATCACCGGCACCTCACGGCCCAGTGAAAGATCGATCCTGGCCCGGGCGTAGGGTTTGCTCGCGAGCTGATCGGTGATGTAGTCGAGCTTCGCGAGTTGCACAAAATATTCGCCCTTGGCGCTGAATATGGCCGTGGTGCGGTTTTTCGACACCACCTCGATCTCGTCGTCGGAAACCAGCCGGACCAAGGTGAGCGTCTGCCACGTTTGATAAAGGTGCGGCGCCGAAAATTGTGCGTCAGCCAGCAAGCGGGCGACTTGTTCAAGATCCACCAGCGTGCGATACGCGATGCCGTCGCGGGCGAGTCCCACGTCAAGCCATGGCAGCGAGGCCAGCATCGCCGCATCGAACCCGGTGCCCAAAAACGCGACCCCATCCCGCGCGACCACAAGATCGCATTGCCCGCCATCGGCCTCGATCCGGATGCGCGCAATCGGCGAGCGCTCCGTGATTCGCACCTTTAGCCGATCGGGGAAAATTCGCGTGACATCGGCCGTAAGCACCTGCCGCTGGAGCAGCAAACGCTCCCGCAACCGGCCCAGATCGAGCTCCATCAACGACACGCCAGACTTCAGTTCGAGCGTGCGGGCGAGCCAAGCTTGGTCGAGGACGCCATCGCGCGTCGTCTCCAGCTCGGGCGCCTTCATCGACACCGCTTTGGCCGCGACCGGGATGCGGCGCGGATCTTCCTGCAGCGCCGCGCTGACCAACCAGGCGCCCCACCCCAGTCCGCCCAACACCAGCGTCACGCCCGTAAGCCGCAAACCCGCGGTGAAAAGCCGCCAGCGGCCGCCACGCGACATCGCGCGCGGCTTCACCGACTGGGAAATGGTTCGCCAGTTTTGCGCCGGCGGGATGGTGGGGAGGTTTTCGTTCATCGACGCCCGGCCGAAGTGGCCGCCTCAAAACGCTGTAATGCCGGTGCCACCAACTCCCGCACGAGGGCCGAGAAATCCAAGCCCACGCAACGCGCGCTCATCGGAAGAAGGCTGGTTTCCTTCATTCCCGGCAGCGTGTTGATCTCCAGCAGGAAAAACTCTCCCTGCGCCGAAAGCATAAAATCGACCCGCGCATAGTCGCGGCACCCACATCCGGCAAATGCCGACTCCGCCGCGCGCTGCACCTCGGCCGTGGCCGCGGGTTCGAGCGGCGCGGGCGCGAAATACTCGGTCATTCCCTTCGTGTATTTGCTCGTGAAATCGTAGACGCCGGACTTGGGGCGAATCTCAACGACGCCCATCGCCTTCCCCCGGAGCACGCCGACGGAAAATTCGCGCCCCATCACCCGCCGCTCGATCAACCATCCGCCGGCCGTGATCGCTTCGAGTTTCGCCGCCAGCTCGGCGCGACTGGCGATCAGCGCGAGGCCCACGCTGCTGCCCTCGTTGTTGGGTTTCACGACCAAGCTTTCGCCCAGTTTTGCGACCACGGCGTCGGCCGTGGGCTTGCCTGCCGCCGTGAAAGTCACGCCTGGCACCACGCGCACGCCCCGGGGAGCCGCCGCTTCTTTGGTGCGGGTTTTGTCCATCGTGAGCGCACTGCTCGCCGCATCGCAGCCCGCGTATTGAATGCCCGCGGCATCCAGCAAACGCTGCATGCCCCCATCCTCGCCGAACGTCCCGTGCAGGGTCGAGAACACGACGTGCCGCGCTGGGTCCACGCCCGCCGGGATGGCATCGGCTTTGACTTCGAAGAGTTGCGTCGGGAAAGAACGCGCCAGGGCGATGGCCGAGGCGTGACCAGAGCCCAGCGAAACCTCGCGCTCGGCCGAAGTGCCACCCGCAAACACCGCGATGATGGGAGAATTCATTTTCAATTTCAAATGGCGGATTTCAGAGCGTGGGTTGTCACAGTGCAACGAAGGCAAGGCTGGGACGCAGCGACCACCCGGCGTGAAAGCAATCCGCATTCCGCAAACCAAAATCTGCGATGATTCATAACACGTCCTCCCACCTCTGGCCGAAGAGCAGCACTTCGGGTTGCAGTGCCACGCCGCGCGTCTGCTGCACGCGCGCCCGCACGCGCCGCACGAGTTCGAGCACATCGGCGGTCGTCGCGCGACCGCGATTCACAATGAAATTGGCGTGCACGGTCGAGACTTCGGCCTCGCCCACCCGCTCGCCCTTCAATCCGCACTCATCAATCAGGCGGCCGGCCGACGTCCCCGCCGGATTCTTAAAAATACAACCTGCGCTTGGTTCGCGTGGCTGGGACTCCTGCCGCTTTTTCCGATACACATCGATTTGGCGGGCCACGGCCTCTCCTTCCGTCCGCGTCGCCGGCCGGAGCCATGCGCCCAGCGCAATCGCTTCGTGCAACTCCGCACAGTGCCGGTAGTCGACGTGCATCACCGCCTTCGCAAGTGTCGTAACCGTTCCGTCGAGCGCCATCAGTTGCACCGCCTCCACCACATCAAACATCCAGCCGCCCATGGCTCCGGCATTCATGCGCAGAGCGCCACCGACGTTACCGGGAATCCCCTCGAGAAATTCGAAGCCCGCGAACCCGGCCTTCGCCGCGAGTCCACACAGATTTTTCAAGCGCAAGCCCGCGCCCACCCAGACGCACCCATCGGCTCGCGGCTCGAACGTCGCCCACGCCTCCGACGCCAACGAGATCACGAGCGCATTCACCCCTTCATCGGGCACGACGACATTCGACCCGCGCCCGAGCATCAGGATCGGCACCCGGCGCGACTGCGCCGCACGCACGAGCACTTGCAATTCATCCACCGACGTCGGCTCCGCGTAGATCCGCGCCGCCCCACCGACACGCAACGTCGTCTTCGCCGCCAGCGGTTCCTCGCGCCGAAGTCGCATCGCTTCGCCCCCAACGGCACGGAGCGCGGAAAAATGTTCGTCCCAAACGGCCGCGTCGACGCGGGTCGGCGACACTCCGCCGCCCTGGCTGGAAACGGCATCGCGATCGGAAGGAGCGGACATGACGGCGGCGATCATGTGGCGGCGACCGTGATGGTCCGCGCCCGCGGCGGGCGGTCAGAGCGCGCGATCGATTCCAAATCCCCGAGCATCAACTCAAGCGAGTTCGACTGGTCCAGGCGCTTCAGGCTGGCGCGAAATTTCCGGAGCAAGCGCTCGTTGCCCAGCGTTTCGAGCACCGCGGTGTGCAACTGCCCGATTTGCGGCTGTGCGATCACGAGCCCACCACCTTGGCGCTCGAAGTATTCGGCGTTCGCCAGCTGGTGATTGTCCGCCGCCAGCGGATAGGGCACGAGGATTGCCGGCGCCTCACAGCGCGCTAACTCGGCGAGCGTGCCCGCGCCGGCGCGTGAAACCACGAGGTCCGCCGCCGACATCAATGTCGCAATCCGATCACTAAACGGGGCGAAGACCGCGCGCGCCGTCCCTCCGGTGCGCGTGCGCAACTCGATCGTTTCATCGCGGCCCTTGCCGAGGCCGGTGACCACATAGAGCTGAATTCCCTCCGTCGCAAAATCCTCCGCGTGGCGGCGTGCCCAGTCGTTGAGCGCCGAGGCCCCCTGGCTGCCACCCAGCACGACCAGCAACCTCTGCGCTGGATCGAGACCGAGCGCGGTGCGCGCGGCGGCTGGCGGCAGACGCGTGAACTCACGGCGCACCGGCAGACCGACGTGGCGCGTAGCCGTCGCGCGGAGCCGGGGCAGGTGAATCCCGGGCGGTAAATAGACGCGCGTGGCCAACCGCCCCAACGTGCGCACCGCACGACCAGGGACACGATTGGACTCGTGCAACGCCGACGGCACACCCGTGATGCGCGCCGCGAGGACGATCGGGGCGGAAGTAAATCCGCCAAAGCCCACGATCGCGTCTGGCCGCATCGTCCGGATCAGCCGAAGGCAAAACCAAAAGGCCTGCGACTGCGACAGCGAGCACTTCGCCAGCTGCAACGGATTCCACGCGAAGCCGGTGCCGGGCATACGCTCGAAACGGAGGTGCGGGTATTTTTCACTCAACCGCGCATCCACTTTTTTCCGGCTGATCACGAGGCGCGCCTCGTGGCCACGCGCGACCAAACCCTCGGCGAGCGCGATCCCGGGAGACAGATGTCCGCCGGTGCCCCCGCACGCGATCAGAAATTTTTTCACACCAGCACCTCCCGCATCGCCCGCACGCGCTCGGGCAGAGCCGCGCGCCCCCACGTCCGCTGCGTGTTGATGATGATTCCAATCAGCATGCCCATGAGCAACAGATTCGAAAGACCGGCGCTGATAAAAGGCAGCGACATCCCCTTCGTCGGCAGCAGGCCGGTGACGACGCCGAGATTGATGATCGCCTGCATTGAGATCAGCAGCACGCAGCCTAGCACGAGGAGGAAATGGAAAAGATTCGGCGCTCGCCGCAGGTGAATCAGGCCGGCCACAAGTATCGTCGCAAACGCCAACACCACGGCCACGGTGAAGATCAATCCGAGCTCTTCGCCGACCACCGAGAAAATAAAATCCGTGTGGGCTTCGGGCAGGTAGTTGAGTTGCTGCCGGCCCTGGCCCAAGCCCGCACCGTCCACCCCACCCGACGCATAGGCCGCGAGCGCCTGATAGAGTTGGTAGGTTTTCCCGCTCTTGTTGCCTTCGACATCGAGAAACGCGACGAATCGCTCCAGCCGATTTGGAATCAACATCACGACGGTCGCAAAGAGCGCGAGCACACCGGCAACCGACGGGAGAATAAAGGTCCACCGCGCTCCGGCCAGGAAAAGCAGCAAGAGCCCGACCGCCACCATCAGGGCCGCGGCCCCCATGTCTGTCTCCAGCAAAACCAAACCCACAAACGCCCCGATTCCGAGCAGGGGCACGAGGAAGCCACGCTTAAACTCACCAATCCGCGTTTGGTTAATCGCCAGATAGTGGGCGAGGCAGAAGACGAGACCGAGCTTTGCGAACTCCGACACTTGAAAACGCATCGAGCCAAACCCGAGCCAGCGCCGCGAACCGTTGACGCGGATGCCCAGATACGGGATCAGCACGAGGGCGAGCAGCGCGAGCGAAATTCCACCAATCCACCACGCGTAGCGCCGCGCTTCGTCGAGATTCAGCCGGCTGAAAACATAGCACAGCCCGCCCGCCGCGATCACGCCCGCGATTTGTTTGGTGAGATAGGCGTAAGGGACCGCGACGCCGCTCTTCCGATCAATGAACCAGGCGCTCGCGCTGAAAAGAATCGTGAGTCCGAGCAGCGTGAGCCCGACCGCGCACACAACGATGATCGTGGCGGGATTCGCCAAGGCGCTGGCGGTGGGTAACGATTCGCTGGAGCGGTCGGTGCGCACGGCAGGAAATACGCTCAGGATTTAGGTGCGGGCACGGCGGGACCTTCATCAATGCGAATCACGGGCACGGCGGCAGCCGGCGGCGGCGGAACATCCACGGCGGGCGGCAGCAGGAGCGCGGCCGCGGGTTTCGGATCGGCGGTTTTCGCCGCCGCACCCGCCTTAGCCGGGGCCTTGCTCGACTTCGTGCCCTTCGCCGGCTCCCAGCCCGGAATCACCAGTTCCATGCCCGGGCGAATCTTGGCCGGGTCGGAGATGTTGTTGGCCACGGCGATGTCACCTTGTCTTACGCTGTAAATACGCGCGATGCCGCCGAGCGTCTCGCCCGAACGCACGGTGTGCTTCATCGCCTCGGTGGATTTTGCCGGGCTCATCGGCACGACCGCGGCGGAGGAATCGGCCGCCTTGGCTGCGGCCGGTGCCGGCGTGACCGCTTTGCTCGGGATGATCAGTTTCTGGCCGGGGCGGAGATTGGCGTTCGTCGCGAGGGAGTTCGCGGCCGTGAGCTGGGCGACCGACAGATTATTTTTCTTCGCGATCGTCCACAGGTTATCGCCCGACTTCACTGTGTAGGAAGTAGCGGGCGTGACGCCATCGACCGGCTGTGCCACCAGCGCACCCGCGACCGGCGTGTCGGGCCGCGTCGGCACAAAGCGCACGCCGTTCGCCGAAGTCACAATCGGAGCGGCGGCCGCCGGCGTGTCGGGATTAAAGGCGATAACCGTCGCCGTGCTCGTCGCGGCCTCGGTGGGGATGACGGGCGGAACGGTAATGGTCGGTGCCGGAGCAGGTGTCAGTGCCGCTGGCTTGGGCGCCGTGTCGGCGGCCGTCGGCGCGGTCTTGACCGTGGAAGAGCAGCCCGGGATGGCAAAAACCAGCACGAGCAGAAATACGTGGATGCCCACGACGATACCGAAAATCTTCAGGATTTTCATAGGAGGAATGAGTTGATCGGTTGTGAATGCAGGAGAGGGTGAATGCTATCTCAAACTGGGGGCAGACACGCGAAGATTTTCCGCCGTGACCATGTCAGCCGCGATCTTCGCACGGCGCGCGGCCCAGGCGCGCATCAAGGCGCTGTGGTCCAAAACGATTCCCGGCTGCGCAGGGATGCTGGCGGCCAAACGCGGCGCGTGCAGCGCGGGCCGTTCCGACGACCCACCCGAGAGAGGAAACACCCGATCGAGTTCGTTCATGGATTTCATCGTTAGCGGAGTTTGAGGGTCGCAAGGCTGGCGAGCGCACACCCGAGGGAGATAACCCAGAAACGCAGGACCACCTTCGTTTCCGGCCAGCCTTTTTTCTGAAAGTGATGATGGATCGGAGCCATCAGGAATACTCTCCTGCCCGCGCCGAAGCGGCGCTTGGTATATTTGAACCAGCTCACCTGCGTGACGACCGACAGCAGCTCCATGACGAAAACGCCCCCCGCGATCACGAGCGCCAACGGTTGATGGATCATGAAAGCCATCACGCCGATTAAACCGCCCAGTGCGAGCGAGCCCGTGTCACCCATGAAGACTTCGGCGGGATGCGAGTTGAACCAGAGAAACGCCATGCAGCCGCCAATCAACGCACCACAGATCACCGTCAGTTCGCCGGTCTTCGCAACATGACTCGTGAGCAGATATTCGGAGAGCAGAACATTGCCCGCGACGTAGGCCATCACACCCATCACCAGCGCCACTGTGATGGTGCAGCCCACCGCCAGGCCATCGAGCCCGTCGGTGAGGTTGATCGCATTGCTGAAGCCCACGATCCAGAGATAAATCAGCCCGAGCAGGAGCCACGGCGGCATCTGTTCAATCAGCGGATATTTCAGGAACGGCACCCAGAGTTCACGGATTTTCACGGCACTGTCGGGATGCCACAGCAGCGCGGCCAGTGCGCCGAAGGCCGCGAGCGACTGCCACGCGATTTTTTCCCACGAGGGGATGCCGTTGCGGTTTTTGTGCACGACCTTGAGGTAGTCGTCGCGGAAGCCCGGGATCGTCAGCGCGGCGTAAACGAAGAGGCTCGTGAACACCCAGATGTTCGGCGCCGCCCACAAGAGCGCTCCCAGAAACACCGCACAAAAAATAATCAGGCCGCCCATCGTCGGCGTATTTTTTTTGTCGAAGTAGGTCGCGCCGAGCGCGCCCGTGCGGTCGTCGATATAGCCGTGACCAAATTTCAGTGCCTTGAATTTCCGGATCATCATCGGCCCGATCGCGAAACCGATGAAGAGCGACGTAAGTGCCGCCAGCGCCGTCCGCACAGTGATGTAGCGGAGCAGGCGGAGGGGCCCGAAGTAGTCAGCATAGTCTGCGAGGTAGGTCAGCACGACAGTGGCAGCGACGTTTGCGCCTCGAGAATGTTTTCCAACTGGTAGCGGCGGCTGCCCTTCACAAAAACCGAGCCACGCCAATCGTTGAGAAATGCCGTCACCGGATCGAGTGACGCCACGATCTGCAGCTGGCGCGAATAATCGTCCTGCTCCAGCACTCCCGCGCACACCTCATGCGCCTGCGGGCCGATGACGAAGAGCTGATCGCCCGCATTTAGTTTCAAGCGGCGGCCGAGGGCGCGATGATGCGCCGGGGCCTCGTCCCCCAGCTCCTCCATGCAACCGATCACGAAAAGCCGAGGCGTGCCGGCCGGTGCGATTTGTTCGAAGGCCGCGAGCGCATCAGCCATCGAAGCAGGATTGGCGTTGTAGCAATCGAGATAGAACAGCCGGCCGTCGATCTCGCGCACTTCGCCACGGAGCTTCGCCGGTTTCCAGTCCGCGAAACGGGCTTGAATCGTCGCCCGCGGCACGCCCAGCCAGAGCGCCGCGGCAATCGCGAGCGCGGCATTCTGCGCCATGCCATCGGACACGCGCCGAAAAACAAATCCCGTCGTCGGCAAATTTCCATAGCTCAGCGCCACCGCCGTTTTGGCGCCCCGGTGCGACACCGCGAAAAACGCGCGGTCGGCCGGCACCACCTCCGGAAGGACAACCTCGGCGCGCTCCACTACGAGCGTGCGTCCGCCCAATGCGCGGAACGCCGCAAACTCACTCACCGGTTGCGGCAAAATCGCCACCCCACCCTGGCGCACCGCGGCGGGCAGGATCGCCTTTTCACGCGCCACCCCCTCGATGCCGCCGAGCGCGAGCGTGTGGGCCGGCGCGACCAGCGTGATAATCGCGACGTCGGGATCGATCATCGCGGCCAGCGGGCCCATCTCGCCCGGCGCACCGATGCCCGCTTCGATCACGGCAAACTCGTGCTTGAGCACATCGAGGCGCGTCAGCGTCAGCGGCACGCCGAGGTGGTTGTTCAAATTGCCCTCGGTGGCGAGGACGCCGGACGATTCGCCACCGAGGAGGAGCGCCAGCAAATCCTTTGTCGAGGTCTTGCCCGCACTGCCGGAAATTCCAATCACCGGGCCGGGAAACGCCCGCCGGTGCGCCGCCGCGATCGTCTGGAGCGCAAGCAGCGGATTCGCCACGACCAATTGCGGCAGGCCAATGGCGGAGTCAGCGGTCGCCACCATCGCGGCACTGGCCCCGGCCGCGCGCGCCTCGGCGAGGAAGGCATGGCCATCGCGCTTCTCCGTCTTGATCGCGACAAACACATCTCCGTGGCGCAGCCGGCGCGTATCGCACGTGAAGGCCGTGAGTGGCACCGCGGGCGCGGCGGTCCAGTGACCGCCGGTCCACAAGGCGAGCTGGTCTGGGAGAAAAGTCGGCACGATTGGTCAGGCGTTGGCGCGCACCAGAGTGTTGCCCAGGCATTCGCGCACGACCTGCCGATCGTCGAAGGGAACGACGGTGCCGCCGATTTTCTGCCAGCATTCGTGCCCCTTGCCCGCGAGCACCACGCAATCGCCCGGACGGGCCAGACTCAGCGCCACCGCGATCGCGTAATGCCGGTCGCCAATCCAAGTGATTTTGTGGGCATCCGAGACCCCACCGCGCAGCTCGTCAAAAATCTGCCCGATCGGTTCGTGTTTCGGATTATCGGCCGTGCCCACCGCAAAGTCGGCAAATTCCTGCACTGCACGCGTCAGGTTGGGACGCCGCGCGCGCTCGCCATCCGCCCCGGCCCCAAACACCACGAGCAACCGGCCCGGCGTGATCCGCCGCAAAGCCGCGAGCGCAGTGCGCAGCCCACTTTCCGAACGGGCGGAATCAACGACGACATGAAATGGTTGTTCCAAATCCACCCGCTCCAACCGGCCGCAAACACCGGAAAACGTGTGCAGATCCTTGAGGAAAACCGCCGGATCACAACCGAGGCCCCATGCCGTGGCCACGGCACCGAGGAGATTATTCACGTGGCCGCGACCAACGAGTGGGGACACGACATCCATCGCGCCACCGGGCCAGATCACACGCAACGTCGCCTGCCCGAGCGTGACGACGACGTTCTCCGCCCGGACCAGCGCCCTTGGATTTTCTCCGTAGGTGATGACGCGCGTCGCGGCCGCAACCGCCAGGCGCGCGACCATTTTTTCGCCCTCCCCATCGTCGAGGTTGACCGCGGAGATTTTCGGCAGCGACGAAAAATCCGCCTCGTGCCCGCCACTCGTGAAAACCGCGGCGGCAAACTTCATTCCACGCACGCTTGCCGGATCGACCCCACGGGCTCCGAGTTCGAGCACCGCATGGCGGCACCCGGCGCTGCGCATCTGCGCCATCATCCCAAAAACATCGTCCGCCTGCAGGGCCTTGCCCAGAGCCGGAACGACCCGCGCCCCGAGGTCGTAACGAATCGATCCCAACAGCCCCACGCGACGCCCGCCGTGGAGAAAGTGTTTCAACAGGTGCGCCACACTTGTCTTTCCTTGGGTCCCCGCGACGCCCACGACCATCAAATCGTGATCAGGGAATTCACCGTGACGCTGCGCGACTCGCGCCAGTGTCGCGCGCGTGTCGGCCACGCGGATGAAAGTGACTTTCGAGGGCGGAAAAGCCGGAATTTTTTGCGTTACAACCGCGATGGCGCCGCGGCTTACCGCCTCGTCGATGGAGGCCGCTCCGTCGGCCAGTTGGCCCGGCAGCGCAAAATAGAGTGCACCGGGCATGACGCGCCGGCTATCGATCGCGAGACCGGAGAACGGCCGGTCGAGGGTGCCTTTCAGCGCGACCACTTCGCCGGCACGGAAACAATCAGACAGCTTCGGTGCCTGCCGGAAAATCCGGCCGGCGGCGAGCGTTTCGCTGCGCGTGCGGCGCGCGGGGCCGGATTGAAATGCTTGGATAAGCGGATGATTTTGCACGAGGTAACCGATCACCGGCGGACTCCTGAGTTGGAATTGGAAGCGATCAGCGCGGGCGCTGCGGGCTGGAGATTTAGCACAGAGATAAGTCCATCACCGATGCGCTTGAACGACGGCGCGGCGACCTTGGCCCCATAGGCCTTGCCCCCCGGAGCGCGGTGGTCGGCACCATCAATCACAACCGTGATGGCGATTTGCGGTTTGAGCGCGGGAAAAAAACCCGAGAACGAGGCGATGTGGTGGCGCGTGGAATATTGCCCCTCAATCAGCTTTTGCGTGGTGCCCGTCTTGCCCGCCACGTCGTAGCCCTCAATCGCCGCTTCGGGCGCATTGCCCCCTTTGCGCGTCACCCCCATGAGCATCGCGGCGACGGTGCGCGCGGTTTGCGGCGAAACCACGCGACCAATCTCCACCCGGTCGTAGCGAAAAACGGTGTCGTTGGCGGCGGAGCGAATCTCGGTCACGAGCTGTGGGCGAAGCAACACACCATCGGCCGCGATCACGGTCATCGCCTGGTGCATCTGGAGCACGGTGGCCGCGATCGAGTGCCCCATCGGGATGCGCGTGATATCGACGGCAGACCATTTCCGATACGGGTGAAAAATGCCGTTGACCTCGCCACCAACGGGAAAGCCGAGTTTCGAACCAAACCCAAATGCCCGGGCATAACGATCCAGGCGCTCCTCACCCAGCTTCACGCCGAGCTGGGCTGCGCCTTTGTTGCTCGAGTGGCTGATAATCTCCGCCACTGTGAGATTGCCCATATGGTGATCCTCCGCGGGCAGAATCCGCATCCCGCCGCGATGTTCGATCCGGTCCAGCGCGCAATCGAAGATCGTCTGAGGCGTAACTAGCCGCTCCTCCAGGGCCGCGGCCACGGGCACGATCTTGAAAACGGAGCCAGGCTCGTAGTTGTCGGTAACGGCGGCGTTCTTCAGCCGGTCCATCTCATCCTTCGGCACCTTGTAGTATTCGTTGAGGTTGAAGGTCGGGTAATTCGCCATGCCCAGAACAAAACCGGTGCGCGGATCGCTCACGATAATGGTGGCCTTGAGCGGGTCATACCGCTCCGCGATCAGTGCGAGTTCCTGCTCCACGATATCCTGCACCACCAAATCGATCGAGAGCGTGACGCTGTAGCCGTTGGCTGCGGGCACCTGCCGCATGAGAAACTGCGGCAGTTCACCGCCGCGGCCATCGCGCTCGCCGACGCGCCAGCCGTTTTGGCCGCGCAAAAAGAAATCGAGATAGGCTTCAACCCCGGACGACGCCTCCTCTTGGCGGTTCACGAAACCGATGAGGTGGGCGGCGAGCTGGTTATTGGGATAGGAGCGTTGGTAGTAGCGCTCGCCATAGACCCCCTTCACGTCGAGCTTGGCAATTTCGGCGTAGATTTTTTCCGAGACACCGCGACGCAGCAGCGCAAAGCGAATTTTCTTCGGCGCGAGATCGTCGCTGCCGGGATCCACATTTGCGTCCTCGTCATCGCTCACAGCAGCCGGCTTGGCCGGTGCGGCTGCCACGGCGATAGGAGCGTTCAAATTGATGGCGAAATTGGCGGAAACCGCGGAGGCACTCGATGGGGCCGCAGCCGGTGGGCTCGCCATGGCCGCGGGAGAAGTCGCCGGTTCGCGATAGCGTTTGAGAAAAATCTGCCGCAACTCGTCCTCCCGGAGGCCAAGCAGCCCGGCCAGTTGGGGCCATTTTTTTTCATCCTGCGGACGCAGGGCGAAAGGATCGACGCCCACCTTGAGCAGCGAACTGCTCGTCGCGAGAATGCCGCCGCGGGCATCGCGAATATCGCCGCGCCGGGCCGTTTCAGTAATTAGGTTCTCACGCGCCTTGGCGATCGTCTTGAGCAAGGCCTCGCGATCCACAACGTGCAGCCAAAACAACCGCGCGCCGAGCGCACCGAAGCAGACGAAGAGTCCGGTCGCGAGGAGGACGATGCGGTAGTTGGAGGCGTAGCCCTTGGACATCGGATCAGTGCAATGCGAACTTCAACGGCACAACCGGAGCGGACGGCATATCAGTGAAGAGGCCGCGATTGGCGCGCTCGACCATCCGATCGGTAATATTTTCCCGCACCTGAATGATGTGTAGTTCGTTCAGCGGCACGAACCCGAGCCCCTTCTCGACATTGCGGCGCCGGAGCAATTCAGGGCGCATTTCACCCTGCATGAGCGTCTTCACTTCATCGTTCCGCCGCTCCACTTCAGCGAGGCGGGCGACCAAGGCGCTGTTGGCCTTGGCGGTGAGTGAGTTTTGGTGGCGCAGCCAAACCGTCCCGACGCCAATCGAGCCGCTCGCCATCATGGTGACCAGAAGACAAATCAGCAGTTGGTTAACGAAAGCTTGGGAATTTCTTTTCATCGCGGCAAGGGGAGGAAGGGATGGACCGGAGCGTGAAAATCAGAGTTTACGCAGAGCCCGGAGCTTCGCGGAGCGACTCCGTGCGTTGGCCGCAATCTCGGCATCGGATGGGACGATCGGGCGCCGCGTGAGCGGCTCGGCGAATTTGACCCGCAGATCCTGCGGCGTGCCGTCGTCGGCGCTCTCGGGTTGACCGCACATCCGGCGGAAGAATTGTTTCACCGGCCGGTCTTCCAGGGAGTGAAAACTGATCACACAGAGCACGCCGCCCGGCGCGAGGCGCGCAAAGGCGGCGGGCAGCGCGCGCTCGATTGCGCCAAGTTCGTCGTTCACCGCGATGCGAATCCCCTGAAACGCTCGCGTAGCCGGGTGGGTCTTCGAGCCGTGCCGATCCCTCGCGGGAATCGCCTCCGCGATCACGGCGGCGAGTGAGGTGGTGCGCGCCAGCGTGCCGGTGCCGCGTCCGGCAACGATGGCGCGCACCACGCGGCGCCAGTGTTGTTCTTCGCCGAAATCCCGAATCGCGCGGACGAGCATCTCTTCCGTCGCCGTTTCCAACCAGCGTGACGCCGGCACACCCACCCGAGGGTCCATCCGCATGTCCGCCGGCGCATCGTAGCGAAAGGAAAACCCTCGCTCCACCTCGTCGAGCTGGAATGACGAAACCCCCAGATCGAAGAGGATGCCATCGAACGTGTCCGCCGGCAAATCTGCCAATCGCCCGAAATCTCGGTCGATCAGGCTGAATCGTTCGGGGAACTCCGCGCCCAGCGCGCCCGCACGTTCTACGGCCGCCGGATCCCGGTCCAGGGCGACGACACTTACCGCGGGAGCCGCTTCAAGCAGCGCACGGCTGTGGCCACCACCGCCAAACGTGCAATCGAGGAACCGCCCGGCCGGTTTCGGCGCAAGAAACTCCAGCACCTCGCGCCTCAGGACGGGTTGGTGGCCGGGAGTCATGGCACGGCAGCAAACTTCATTGGGCGCCGTGGGCATCGGAAAGGCGTTTCGCGCCAGATTTATTTTTCTTGGAGACCTCACGCAGCACGAGGCCGGCGCGCACCCGGTGCGATACGCCACGGACGGTAAAGGCCGAGCCGGCGTCGTCGACAATCCAGGCCGGAAATGGCCGGCGCGAAACCGCCGACGCGACCAAGGCGGTTTTGCGCAATGGGACGCGGGTGGAAAGGGCTTTGACTTTGACGGTGCGGCGCATGGTCGGTGAGGGAGGCAGTGGGCGCGAAGTGTAGGTGCGAGTTTCGGCGGGCGGCGGCTACACTCAGATATCCAGCTTGCGCATGAGGTCGCCGAAGCTCTCGCCGGTCGTGGGCGTTTCCTCCTGCTGCCAGCGCGCAGGACTGTAGATGTTAAACTTCGTCAGCGAACCGACAAGGACCGCGTCCTTGTCGATCCCTGCGTGCTTGAGCAGTTCGGCGGTGAAGCCCGCGCGGCCTGTCTTGTCGTAGGAAAAGCTCTGTGTTTTCGAAAAAAACTGCGCCGCAAATTTCTGCGCCTCGGAGTTGCTCAATTTCTGCGCCGCAATTTTGGCGCGCAAATTCTCTACCTCATCCGGCGGCAGGACCGTGATATAGCCATCCGGATGCGGGGTCGCGAGAAACGTGTCTTCCGGTGCGTGCGCAACCCTCCATTCCGACGGGATCGTGAGCCGACCCTTGTCGTCAAGCGTGTGCCTGAAAAGGCCTGTATAGGCCGCCTTGCCTGCTTGCGCCATGTGGGGGAGACGGGGCGGAGTGCCCCAAAACGCTGCATTTCAACCCACTTTGCCCCCTACCAGTCAAGCCCAGACCCCAGGAAAACCACAAAACTTGTTCACATATTCACAGTGTGCGTTGCGGCAGAATCGCGTTCGCGAGTTCCGTCTGGTTCACGCAGAGGACGCCGACTTTTCTCCCGACACGCCTGTGATGATCCGGGCGCCACGTTTATAAGTGAAATAGGAGTAGGCCCACTGCATGAGCACCGAAAACTTGCTCCTAAACCCGACGAGAAAAAGCAGGTGCACCGCCAGCCATGCGAGCCACGCCGGATAGCCGCTCAATTTGCGACCACCAATCAACGCCACCGCCGCCGAGCGCCCGATGGTCGCCATCGAGCCCTTGTCACGATAAACAAATGCTGCGCGTTCCGACGGCAGTCGCTTTCCTTCGCGTAGTTCACACTCGATCACCGCGGCCACATGTTCGCCCATTTGCATCGCACCCTGCGCTACGCCCGGCACGGCCACGCCCTTGGCATCGATGAGCGTCACGAGATCACCGAGCGCAAAAATCTCCGGACCGCCCGGCACGCTCAGATCGGAGAGGATCTTGATTCGCCCGCCGCGATCCAGCTCAACACCGAGTTGCCTGGCGATCGGCGCGGCCCCGACGCCGGCCGCCCAAATAATATTGTCCGCGCGAATCGTTTCCCCGGCGACGACCAGTTCGCCCGCTCGAATCGATTCCACGCGCACCCCCGTCCGCACCTCCACCCCGAGTCGCTGCAATTGCAACAGCGCGCTCTCGGATAATTCCGGCGGAAATGCCGCCAGCACGCGCGGGCTGCCTTCGATCAAGCGCACCCGCACTTTCGTCGGATCGATGTGATCGAAATCTTTGTTCAGCACGGTGCGCGTCAGCTCGGCAAAAGCCCCGGCCAGCTCCACCCCGGTCGGCCCGCCGCCGATTACCACGATGTTCATGGCCGCATCGCGTTTCGCCGGATCAGGTTCGGTCTCGGCGCGTTCCAGCGAACACAATACGAGACGCCGAATCCGCTGCGCATCGTCGAGCGATTTCAGGCCCGGCGCAAATTCCTCCCACTCGGGATGCCCGAAGTAATTTGTCGCGCCGCCCGCGGCGAGCACGAGGTAGTCAAACGTCAGTTCGCCCCGCGCATGCACCAGTCGCTTCGTGGCCGAATCGATCGCGGTGACTTCACTCATTATTACCTCGAGGTTCGGCCGCGCCCCGAACACGGCGCGAATCGGTTGTGCAATATCGACCGCCGAGAGCCCAGCCGTCGCGACTTGATAGAGCAGCGGCTGAAACAAGTGGTGATTTTGTCGATCGATAATCGTGATGCGCGCGCGATGGGCCGGAAAATTCCGCACGAATGCCAGGCCGGCAAAACCGGCGCCCACGACTACAATGTGCGGCAGCGGCGCGGCGGGCGGCGAATTCATGGTCACAAAATCCTGCTGCGGTGCCGGCGAAACGCAATGCCGCGGCTGGGGAAATTTGCTGTCCTTCCGGGCCGGATAAATTCTATGTCGATTCCCACGCGATGCACTCACCACTCAACATCCAATTTATCGGCCAGGAAATCGCCATCGCGTGGGACGATGGCGCGGAGACTTACTACACGTTTGAGCAACTGCGCGCCGCCTCACCCAGCGCAGCGAACATCGGCGAGCGCGACATCATGGGCAATCAATACGGCGGCGACGGCCCGAAGAAATTTCCCGGCGTGCAAGTCGTCGGCTGGGAGCGCGTCGGAAATTACGCGGTGCGTTTTGATTTCAGCGACGGGCACCGCACCGGCCTCTACAGTTTCGATTATTTGCGCACGCTCGCTGCGCCGGCCTGACCGACTGCGGGATTGATTAGGCTCCTGCTTCAGGCCACTCTAAGGCGATCATGAGCACTTATGTTTTCCCTGCGCGCACGACGACATCCGCCATCGAGCTCGGCGCCACGTTGCAACCGAAATTCGGCTCCGACGGCCTCATTCCCTGCATCACGCAGGATGCGCAGTCGGGCGACGTCCTGATGTTCGCGTTCATGAACGCCGAGGCACTCGCGCACACGCTCCGGACGAAAAAGGCCACCTATTGGAGCCGGTCGCGAAACAAACTCTGGGTGAAAGGCGAAGAGTCAGGCAACGTGCAACACGTGCGCGAACTCCGCACCGACTGCGATCAGGACGTGCTCCTCCTCAAGGTCGAGCAAACCGGGGCCGCCAACGCGAGCTGTCACAACGGCTACAAATCCTGCTTCTACCGCAAGCTCGCTGATATCGAGAGCGCCGAGGCCTCGGGCTTCAAACTTACGACCACGGCCGAGCGGCTATTCGATCCGGCGATGGTTTACAAAAAGAAGTAACCCGACCCGCGGGGAAGTGCGGTTGGGTGCAGGCAAGCTCGGCAGCCTACCCGCGCCGAATCACACGAGCGCTCACCGCCCGCCGGGCGCCAGCCCGCGTTCGCTTGCCCGTGCAAAAGTCAGCACGCGCTGAAACTCCGCACTCGCCACCTGCGGGTGGCTTTCGAGCTTCTCCAGCGCCTGCGTGCGGTTGAGTCCGTCGCGATAAAGCACGCGATGGATCTGCTTCACGCGATCCAGCTGTTCGGGCGTGAAGCCGTTGCGCTCAAGTCCGACCTGGTTGATCGCACGCACCTTGGCAGGCGTGCCGTCGGCAATGAAATAGGGCGGCAAATCATGCACGAGCTTCGCGGTGGCGGAGAGCATCGCATACGCACCCAGCCGACAGAACTGATGGATGCCGCCGTAGCCGCCGACGATCACGTGATCTTCGATCGTGACGTGGCCGGCGACCATTGCGCCGTTGCTCATCACAATATGACTACCGATCACACAGTCGTGCGCGATGTGACAGGCGCCGAGGAGAACATTGTCGGAACCGAGATGCGTGAAATCGCCGTCGTTGGTCGCGCAGTGCACCGTCACGTATTCGCGAAACACATTGCGATCACCGATGCGCAGGCCGGGCGTGCCCCCCTTGTATTTCAGGTCCTGCGTTTTTCCGCCGATGCACGCGTAGGGGAAAATCTCGCAACCCTGCCCGAGCGAGGTGCGGCCCTCGACGCTCGCGTGATGGTGCAATCGCGTGCGGTCGCCGAGCTCGACTGCGGCGCCGACAAACGCATACGCGCCGATCTCCACTTCGGCGCCGAGCTGCGCGCCCGGCTCGATGATTGCGGTGGGATGGATTTTCGCCGGCATGCGCTGCGTCAGTCCACCTCGCTCGAATCGACGATGGCAAACATCAGCTCGCCCGACGACACGACCTGTCCGTCCACCGTGCAAGTGACCTCGGCGGCGGCGAGTTTGGCCCCGCGCGTCTTGGTGAGCTTGGCGTTGATGATGAGCTGATCGCCGGGGCGGACAGGCTTGCGGAACTTCACTTTGTCCGCGCTCATGAAGAGCGTCGTCTTCCCCTCGGCCGAGCCGCGCCGCAGCATCAGCACGCCCGCGGCCTGCGCCATCGCCTCGAGCTGGAGCACGCCGGGCATCACGGGATTACCGGGGAAGTGGCCTTGGAAAAACGGCTCGTTGATCGAGACGTTCTTGATCGCGACGAGCGCATCGTCGCCCACGAACTCGACCACGCGATCCAACATGATGAACGGGTAGCGGTGCGGCAGCGTGTCGAGGATGCGACGGATATCGAGGGCGGTCTCGTCGGGCATCACCATCGTCGGCCGCGGCTTTTTCTTCGGGCCTTTTTTTCGCTCCTCCAATTTCAACGCGAGCGCCTTGGTGAGTTCCGCGTTGATCGCGTGGCCGGGGCGCGTGGCGACGATGTGCGCCTTGAGCGGCAGGCCGAGCAAGGTGATGTCGCCGATGATATCGAGAATTTTGTGGCGCACGAACTCGTCTTTGAAACGCAGCCCCTCCTTCGAGATGATTTTGTCGCCCCGGATGACTACCGCGCAGTCGAGCGAGCCGCCCTTGATCTTGCCGAGCTTTAGCAGCTCCTCGATGTCCTCATAGATCGTGAAGGTCCGCGCCGCGGCGATCTGCGTCATGTAGGAATCGGGATCGATCGTGAGCGAGAGGTGCTGCGTGTGGATGCCGCGATCATCGGCCGAGGTGCAGGAAATTTTCAGCTCGTCACACGGCAGCGCGATGATGGACGACTGGCCCTTCGTCACCGAGACGGCGGCATCGAGCGTGAAATATTCGCGTTCAGCCTCCTGTTCGATCGGCTCACCCTGCATAATCAAATCGACAAATGGCTTCGCCGAACCGTCGAGAATCGGGGGCTCGGAGGCGTCCATCTCGACGACGACATTATCGATGCCGCAGCCGTGCAGGGCACTGAGCACGTGCTCAACCGTGTGGATCTTGGCGTGGCCCACCTGAATCGTAGTGGCGCGCACCAAGTCGGTGATTAGGTCGACGCGCGGCTTGATCTCGGGCGCGCCCGAGAGGTCGATGCGGCGAAAAACATACCCCTGCCCCACGGCCGCGGGTTTCAACGTGAGTGTGACAGCGTCGCCCGTGTGGAGCGCGCTCCCCTTAATCGAGACTTCGCGCGCGAGAGTGCGTTGTTTCATTGAGTGGAAGCAGTGTCGGAAACCGCCGCGGCCGAGCGCAAGCGCGGATGTGAGGCAGACGCCTCCGCCTCACGGTATTCCGGTTTGGGCTCATGACGAGTGGCGGGAGGTGCGCAAGAAGCACAGGGCGGCGGCGGGCCGGGAGGCGTAGTGTTGGGTGCGGGCGGAGAGGTTGAGGGAGCCGGCGCGCAGGAGGGCGCCGAGGAGGGCG
>JANNEY010000560.1:0-2323 GCA_031379235.1 Opitutaceae bacterium
GTGTCCTTCACGGCGGTGGCGGGAACGGGAGTTTGACCGAAGCCGGCGAACGGCGCGGCCAGCAGCAGTGCGGCAACGCGAAACGAAAGGTGCTGGGGCAGGATTATTTTCATGGGGTGCGAAGCAAAGGGGGAATGCACAGCGGCTAGCAGGCCATCATTCGCCCGTGCGTTCGAGTCATTTGTCCTGAATTCATCCTGAATTGTGATTCAGCTTGGGTCATGTTCCGCTGCGCCGGCCTGAATTTTTTTTCAGCGAATTCCGGCAAATTTGGCATTCCTCCGGCACGCCCGGGCCGGCAATTTCCAGGTGATGCTTCTCACGCCCATTCCCGCCGCGCTGCGTTTCGCGGGTGGCTGTTTGCTCGTGAGCTGCCTGGGCGGCGGCTCGCCCGTCCGCGCCCAAGCCGGCGGCGGTATCCCCGCTGGAAAACTCTTTCTCTACTCCGGGACGTTCGCGCAGTCCCTCACGGCCGCAGAGCGCGGGCCGCGCAACCTCATCACGACTTATTATCAGGCCGAGGGCGAGTGGCCCGTCTCGCCGTGGGTCAAGGTGGAGTTCGAGGTCGAAGGCGGACAAATCGTCGGCAACAACCACGCGGAGAGCCTCAGCTCAAGTCTGGGCGCGACGTTTCGGTTGAACGACCTGCAGGAGGAACCCGAACTCTTCGTGCCGAATCTTTTCCTGAGTGGAAAACAGGCGGGCGGCGCCTTTCGCTGGCGGCTCGGGCGGCTTGGGCTCCAGGCTTCGTTTGACGACAACCGCGTCGCGCGCAACAAGCGCACGAAGTTCATCGCGCTGCCCTTCACGCGCAACGCCGCCGTGCCGTTCCCCGGCAAAGGTCTCGGTGCGGTCGCGGGCTGGGTGCCGGGCCCGCGCGCTTCGCTCACCGGCGGGATCGGCGACGCCAACGCCGTGAGCACGCGCAACGATCTCTCGCGCCTGCGCGGCGAATGGTGGACCGGGGCGGAACTCACGCTGCGCCCGCTCGCCGATCCCGCGGCCGCGGCCGTGCGCGTGTTCACGTGGCGGACCACGCGCCGGGCGGTGCGCGACGACGCGTGGGCAGTGAGCGCCGACGCAGCCGTCGCGCCGAGCACGGTGGCCTTCGTGCGGCTCGGCAGCGGCTCGCAGCATTTCGCGCGGATGCACGGGCTCGTCGCCGGCGGCTTCGCGTGGGAAAAGCCCTTCGGCCGTAAAACGGATTTCGCCGGCCTCGCCCTCGCACGTGGCGTCGCGGTGGCCACGGGCCGGCGCGAGGTGTTCGCCGAGGCCGTCTATCGCTGGCAGCCGGTGCCTTGGTTTGCGCTCTCGCCGGATGTGCAGTGGATCCGCCACCCGGCGCTCGCGCGCACGCGGCTGTCTGGCGCGTGGGCCTTCGGGTTGCGGTGCGCGTTTTCGCACGTGCGATAGCGGGACGACGCACAGATTGTCTTTCCCCAGAAAATATTCTCGGCTGCCAACCGCCCCGCCGTTCAGTTTCCTTCCTCCCCCATGAAAATCCCCCGTCTGCTCTCCGCCCTCATCGCCGTCGCGACGGCGTTCATCGTCTTCACTTCCCTGTCCGCCCGCGCCCAGACCCTCGGCGAACGCGCCCGTGGCCGCGGCGGCGAGGGCGAAGCGCACCTCGTCCTCACCTATTCCTGCCCCGTGCAAAACCGCCCCGCGTTTCGCGCCCACATGGAAGGGAAGGGCGTCGCTCAATTTGAGCAGTGGAAGAAGGAGGGTGTGGTGAAAAACTATCTGATCCTCTTCAGCCATTTTGTGAACGCGCAGCTCGAGGACATGTGGGTGATCCTGAATTTCGAGAAGTTCGCCGACATCGGCAAGTGGCAGGCCATCGAGCGGAAATTTCCCGGCGGCCTCTCCGCCGACGGCCTCGCGCTCGGCACGCCGAAGACCTGCGTCTACACCGACAAAGGCTGGAGCGGCGGCAAACTGAATGCCGACCAGACCAAGTCCGCCTACATGATGATCCCCTACACGACCCTCGTGAGCGCCGACGAGTATGCGGACTTCGTCACGCGCTACGTCGAGCCGCAGCTCAAAGGCTGGGTGAAGCACGGCATCATGCACACTTACGCCGTCCACATTGAGCAGAACCCGACCAACGCCCCGTGGGACTCGCTGATGGTCTTCGAATACGACGGCCTCCGCGGCATCGCGCTGCGCGACGTCGTGAAACAGGCTGTGCGCGACAACGAGCTGAAAAACGACGCGGGCTACAAGCACTTCAGCCCGATCAAGCGCGGCATCCGCAAGGAACTCCAGCCGGCGACCTTCGACGCGATCGTGCCGAAGAAATGACGCCAGCGGGCGATAG
>JANNEY010000606.1:0-6559 GCA_031379235.1 Opitutaceae bacterium
CGCGCCGGCTAGGGGGTAGGTCGCCACTACACGGCTCGAAAAAAATGACCGCTTGCTTCTGGGCAACAACTTGCGCGCGCGAACCGGCCGGATTTGACCCGAAAATAGGCGAAAAACGGGCGAATCGCGGAAGTCGGGCTAAAGTCCAGAAATCATGCGACGTTGGTATTATGCGGTGATGCTCCCGCTGGAACTCAGGCCGGCTCGGAGAGCCGGCCCCACCTTGGCTACTTCGCGATCTCCAGCACCGTCCCCGCGATGTGCCGGGGGCCGTCCGCGATGTTGAAGTAATAGACGACCAGCACGTGTTTCGGATCGAGCACGACCGGCCACGTGTAGCCGAGGTCGAAGCCGCCGCCGTCGTCGCGCAGCACGATCTCGGCGGCGGTGGCGAAGTCGGTGCACTCGGCGTCGAGCACGCGGGCGCGAATGCCGAAGGGTTTGTGCCGGTAGCCGTAGGTGAGCAGCACGCGCTGGTCGGGTAGGCGCAGAGCGTTGAGCGGATGGCCCTGGAAACCCATGTCCTGCCAAGGCTGAAACGTTTTCCCGCCATCGGTCGAGCGTGCTAGGCACGCATGGTCATCGAAGTTGGCCGTGCGCAGGAACGCCACGAGGTCGCCCTTCGGCGTTTCGTAGATCGAGGTTTCGTTGAAGGTCACCTTGTCGTCGACGGCAACGGGCGCGGCGCTGCGCCACGTGGTGCCGCGGTCGTCGGAGGTGAGCAAGTGGACGGAACTCTTGCGCGGCGTGGAACGGTCGTTGGCGGCAACGGCCCAGAAGAGACGGCCGCCCGCGCCCTCGGCCAGCGCACCGCGGTTATAGGCGGGCAACGGCCGGCCGTAGGGATCGAGGTTAACCTCGGCGGCGACGTGCGGCGGCGTGATCGGACCCTGCCACGAGCGGCCGCCGTCGGCCGAGCGGACGAGATAGCCGCCGAGGAAATGCACGCCGGGCTTGCTCTGGTGATTCGGCAGCGGCCGGCTCGCGGAGCCCTCGGGGTTGAGAAACATCCAGCCGTAGCTCGCGCAGAGGAGCGTGCCGTCGCGCAACTGCGTCAGACACGGGTCCTGCGAGCCGCCGAAGGCGTGCGCGTAAATCAGCTCAGGGGCGGTGCTCCACGTCGCGCCGCCATCGCGCGAGCGCACGAGCTTAAGCTGGCTGTTGGGATCGACGTGCGACTCGCCTTTTTCGCCGAGCGCGCGACGCGAGGGCGCGCGGCGAAACGCCACGATCAATTCGCCATCGGGCCGCTTCACCACGGAGGGAAATGCCGAGTAAAACGTGTCGTCGCGATAGATGACGAGATCGCGGACTTTGTGCAGCGCGGGCGCGGCGTCCAGTGGGCCGGCCGAAAGAGCGAAGAGGCTTGCGAGCACCAGAACGGCGGGGCGAATCATGGGGGAAAATTAACCACGGAGAGCACGGATGAACACGGATTATTCTCAACGTCGCACGAAGCGCAGCCGCGCCAGTCGAGCCGACGGAGGGACATGGAACAGGAAGAGCGGAAAGGGCGGAAAGAAACTTCCCGATCTTCCCGGCCTTCCTGTTCATTTCTCAATGCGGCGCGCCCGCGGCGGAACCGGCGGCAGCCGTCTTCGGTGGATGGAAGAACAGCGCGAGGGCGATGGCCGCGATCGAGGCGGCGGCCAGCGGCACCATGAAGAGGCCCTTGAAGTCGACGACGTTGCCCTTGGAGTAGACTGACTGCATCAGCCACGGGCAGATCGAGAAAGCAAGCAACGCGCCGACGCCGAGAATCTGGAGGTTGAAGAGGCCTTGGGCGCTCGTGCGGATGTCCTTCGGGAAATACGCGTCGACGAAAATGTAGACCGTCGCGAAGAAGAACGCGTAGCAGATGCCGTGGAGCACCTGGATGAGGATAATCGCGGTCGCGCTCTCCGGCATGAAAGCATACACCGCGAAGCGCGCCGCGTGGCCGAGGATGCCGATGATCATCGTGGTGCGCCAGCCGAGGGCCTTGAGCGTCGCGCCGAGCGCGAACATCGTGCCGATCTCCGCGATCTGGCCGATACTCATGATGGGCGCGATCCAGTTGGGTGCGATGCCGACGCCGCCGTCCTTCACCGGCGTGCCGAGGAAGACGCCCGTCCAGCTGAAGTAGCAATTGTGGACAAACGAATCGACGAGCGTCACCAGCCACAGCACGAGCACGAACGGATGCTTGAGGAGTTTGAGTGCCTCCAGCCACGCGAGCGAACCACCGGCGCCTGCGGCCGGCGCCTTTCGCTCGGTGCGCGGCAGGGTGAGACTGAAAGCCGCGAGCGCGAGTGATGCGAGGCCGGCCACGATGAAGGTCCACTTGGTCGCGGCCTTGGCGGCATCACCCGAGAGCGGATTGGCGAGCGCGGCGCCGAGCCAGTCAACGAAGCCCGAGGTCTTCGCGGCGGCAACGGCGTCCCAGTTGACGAAGATGAAGGTGAACGGCCACGCCGCGAGGATCCATCCGACCGTGCCGCCCATGCGCACGAGGCCGAATTCCTTCTCCGGGTCGCGCATGTTGGCAAACGCGATCGAGTTGGTGATCGAGATCGTCGGCACGTAGAGCAGGCAGTGCACGAGCATCAGGAGGAAGAACGCGGTGAAGTCCTTGGTGAAGCCGCAACCGATGATCGCGAGGCCGCCGATGAGGTGCGAGAACGCGAGGAATTTCTCGGGGTTGAATTTCCGGTCCGCCCACTGGTTGCTGAAAAACATGCCGACGATCGACGCGACGGGAAACGCGTTCAGGATGAGCGACTGCTGGCCGGGGGTGAAGCCGAGGCTCGGCAGGTAGCCGAAGATGAGCGGCAGCCACGCGCCCCAGATGAAAAACTCGAGCGCCATCATCGTGAAGAGCGAACCGCGGGGGGTGGAGGGGGATTGGGTCATGGGGGAGGGGCGGAGTTGAAGGGTGAAAGATGAAAGTTGAAAGACGAGAAACAGAGGAAAGGTCCAAGCATGGCAGATCAACGCGCGGCCGTTTTCGAGATCGTTGGCCTTGTGCCCTGAAGGGGCACTCTTGGAAAGCCCGGGGCAACGCCCCGGGAATTTGTGGCGGAGACGATGAACAAGCCCTGAAAGGGCGAAACCAAAGTCGCGCCCTTTCAGGGCTCATCATTTTTCAAATTCAAAAACCCAGGGCGTTGCCCTGGGCTATCGAATGTCGCCCCGTTGGGGCGAGGGCGCGCGGGTGCTCATCATGTCGCTTACGGTCGCCACTTCCCTCGCGCGACCGCGGGCACGAATTTCTCCAGCCCCTTCGGCCGGAACGGCAGCGTGCGGCCTTGCTCGGCGCTCATGTAGGCGGTCATCAGCAGCTCCACGACTTCGAGGCCGTCGTCGAAGGTCAGCTCGGGCTGCTTGCCCTCGAGGAAGCACTGCACGAAATGGCGGTTCTCCGCCTCGTAGCCGTATTCCGCGGCCTCGTTGCCGACGATGGGCATGAGGCCTTGCTCGGCGTTTTGTTTTTCCACGAGATCCTCGCCGGCCGCGCCGGTGATGCGGCGGCTGAGGAAGAGCTGCGTGCCCGTGTTCAGCGAATTGTGGGAGAACGAATACTCCGGCCCGAGCAGTTCCGTGCTCAGCCGCAGCCCGGCGCCGACAAAGCTCCACGAAGTCGTGACCTCGCCGATGAGCGGGCGGCCCGCGTCATCGACATACTCGATCGTCGCGCGTGCGAAATCTTCCGAGGGCCGCTTCGCGTAGTCCACCGCGGGGCCCATCGTCTGCTTGAGAATCTTCACGTATTCCGGGCGCGACCATTTCAGCGAGTGGATGTGCGCGGTGACTTTCACGGGGCGGATGCTACTGCGCGGCTTCTTCGGATCGCTGAGCAGATAGCGCACGACCTCGACGCTGTGACACATCATGTCGTTGAGCACGCCGCCGCCTTGCAGCTTGCCCTGCCAGAACCACGGCATGTGCGGCCCGCTGTGCTCCTCGGCCGCGCGCGCGAGATAAGGCCGCCCACCAATGGCCGCACCGCGGGCCCACGTGAGCGCACGGCCCTTCATCAGCGCCGGCGTGAACAACTGATCTTCGAGGTAACCGTGCAGCACGCCTGCGCGCTTGATCAATTTCACGCACTGCCGCGCCTCGGCCACGTTGCGCGCGAGGGGCTTTTCGCAGGCGATGCCCTTGAGCGTGCCCTTGCCCGCTTCGAGCGCCGCGACGATCTCCTCGAGATTTTCGACGCGCTTGTGGTTGGGCCCGCAAATCCACAGCGCGTCGATTGCCGGATCGGCGACCATCTCGGTGATCGACTTGTAGGCGCGCGCCTGTCCGACGCCGAGCGAACGTGCGAGCGCGGCGGCTTCGGCGGCGTTCTTGGGATTGGGGCTCCAGATGCCGATAATATCCGAGTCGCGCACCGCGAGCCACGACTGGATGTGGAACCGCGTGATGAAACCGCTGCCGATGAAACCGACGCCGAGACGTTTGGGGGTGGGCATGGGGAGAGGGATGGGTGCGGAATGAAGCGCTGACAACGGAACAGAGAGTTCTGCGACGTCAGTCCTCCACTTGCTCCAAATTTACCACGTGGATTTCGCAAGTAGCATGATCGCTCCAAAACGTGATCAGCCCATCGCCTTGCAGGAGCACTTCGTTGGTGCGTCCACTCGCGTCGCGTTGCTGGAAATCTCCGGTGCGGAAGGGGCCGACTTTCACGCCATCAAGTAAAGCGAGCAATCGCTGCCGAGTCGCGCCCTTCGTGGCGGCCAGCGTGGCCCACGCCCGCTCGTGCAAAATCACCTCGTAGGGACGCACGGCCAAAGCCTCAGCCTTGGTTCAACCGCTTTTTCGCATCTGTCAGGCTGACGCCACGCCCTGCTTCGATATCAGCGTGCCGTTGCGCGAGCTCCCGCTGATACTCGGGGTTGTCCGCACGCAAGAGGTGCTTCAGGTAAGCCAACGTCTTCAGCATCTCGGCGGGCGGGAGCTGCTCGATCTGCGGCTTTATTTCGGCGAACACCATGGGTGGAAGTTGGCCTCACTAAGCCTCGCCTGCAAGCCCGGCTTCCGCGCCGACCAGTTCAGCTCTCATTCCTGTTTCCTCCCCGTCAGCCGCGCGACCATCTTGATCGCGTAGAGGTAGGCGCGCTCGCGGACGACGAGTTGATCGCCGGCGGCGCCTTCGATGCCGAGGTCGGAGATGTCGGTAATGACCATGCCCGCCTCGGGGTTTTGCGCGATGTAGGTGAGGATCTTGATCAGCTTTTCCTTCGGGTAGGTGTCGACGAGGTGTTGGTAAACGACGCGCGGCAAGTAGCGCTCGACGGGCATCTGGATCGCGTCGGGCACGGCGGCAATGTAGAGGAGGTTGCGCACGCAGCGAAGGTCGTCGCCCTCGGCGCCGGGCGGCCACGTGGCGATCTTGTTTCGCACGCTGTCGACCTGCTCCTTCATGAAATCCTCCGGCTCCTCGTCGGGCGCGGCAAAGGGCGCGACGATGCCTTGGTCAGGCGGCACGGCGTAGTCGAGTTCCTCGGTGTCCTTGGCCGTGAGTTTCATCCACACGGGATCGGGGGGCGGCGGCGTGAGCGGGCGCGCGGGCGCCGGCGGTGCGAGGACGGGCGCGGTGACGATGGGAGTGGAAACAGGGGGATTCGGGGCGACGGCGACCGGCGGCACGAGCGCAAGCGGCGCGGGCGTGGCGGGCGCGGGTGTTTCCTTGATCTCCTTGTCAACCGCGATGGCGATGCGGCCGCGGGCCTCGGCGAGCAGGCCGACGGCAGCCCACGCGGCAAGCGCGAGGAGCAGCCAGGCCTTGCCGCGCAGCGCGGCGAAACGCTGCTGTGCGTCCCAACGGAAAAGTTTCGCCCCCGCGAGGCAGCCGGCGAATCCCACGAGCGCCAGCGCGAGCAGGCTGAAGCGCGCGCCCGCGATGCCGCGACCCGTGAACGCCCCCTGCAGCGCCTCGACCGCGTAGCGTCCCGGGAAAAACGCCGAGACGTGCTGCGCCCAGAGTGGGAGGCTCGCGAGCGACACCGCCACACCTCCGATGATGAGCATCGGGAGAAAGATGCACTGCCCGAGCGCCTGCACGGCGGGCACGTTGTCGGCTAGCGCCGCGATCACGAGGCCGAGACCGATGAAGGCGAACGCCACGAAGGTGAATACCACGCAGAGACTCAACGGATGCTCGGGCAGCGTCATGCCGAGCGCGAGGGCGAGGCCGAGCTGAAGCAGGCCCGCGGAGAGAATGATCAGGTAGCGCGCGATCACCGTGCTCGCGACAAAGGTCCACGTCGGCACCGGCGAGAGCTTGTAGCGCCGCCACACGCCGCGCTCGCGCTCGCTCACGAGCGTCGTCGGCAGGCCGAAGCACGCGCCGCCGAGCACGGCGACCGTGAGGAGTTCGCCCATGTGGCGGAGCAGCGGGATTTTCTCGTGCCGGTAGAGGACGTAGAACGCCACGAGGAAAATCAGCGGAAACAGATAGCCGTAGATCAGCGCCATCTTGTTCCGAAAGTGGAGCCGGAGCGAAATGCCCAGGTGCGCGAGCAGGGCGTTCATGGGAGAGAGTCTCCGTCGTAGCGGCGGGCGTCCCTGCCCG
>JANNEY010000642.1:0-3624 GCA_031379235.1 Opitutaceae bacterium
CCCCACCCAACCCCGGCGGGCCCGGCCGCCCCCCACGCCACCCTCAAAAGCCAATTTTTCACCAGCCGTTGGTATTAACCGCCCGCTCCTTGACGCGCTCCCGGCGACCGGCAGCCTCACCTGCCGGTGCAAAACGTCGTCATCGCCAAACCCTACCGCTTCGTGCCGCCCCGCCGTGGGACGTTTTGGTGGCGGTTGTTTCGCTGGTTCCTCCCCGGTTATTTGCGCCGTAACGCCGGCATCATCGGCGTCGAATGCCGCGGCGTGGAGCATCTCCGCGCTTCGCTCGCCGCGGGCCACGGCATCATGCTCACGCCCAATCACTGCCGGCCTTGCGACCCGATGGTGCTCGGAGCGCTTTCCTACGCGGTCGGCCGGCCGCTGCACATCATCGCCAGCTGGCACGTCTTCATGCAAAGCCGGCTCCAGAGTTTTCTCCTCCCGCGCCTCGGGGTCTTTAGCATCTATCGCGAGGGCACGGACCGGGAGGCGTTGAAGACGGCCATGCAGCTCACGGCCGAGGCCCGACGGCCGCTCGTGATTTTTCCCGAGGGCGTGATCTCCCGGCACAACGACCGGCTCAACCACCTCATGGAAGGCACGGCGCTGATGGCGCGTGGCGCGGCCAAACAACGCGCCGCGCTAAGTCCGCCGGGCAAAGTCGTCGTTCATCCCATCGCGATCCGCTACCTATTCGACGGGGACATCGCCAGCACCGCCGCGGCGGTGCTCCGCGATATCGAGCACCGACTCACATGGCGCGCACAGGATGATCTGCCGTTGCGGGAGCGGCTCGCGAAGATTGGCGGGGCCTTGCTCGCGCTGAAGGAAGTGGAGCATTTCGGCGCCGCCCAAACCGGCGCGATCGCGGAGCGTCTCGACCGACTGATCGATCGGTTGCTCGTGCCGCTGGAGACCGAGTGGGTCAAAGGCCGGCGTGAAAAGGAAATCGTCGGCCGCGTGAAACTACTCCGCATCGCCATGGTGCCGGACATGGCCGCCGGCACCCTGCCCGAGACAGAGCTGCAACGCCGCTGGCGGCACCTCGCCGATCTTTACCTCGCGCAACAGCTCTCGTGCTATCCGCCCGACTACCTCGACGCCGATCCCACGCCCGAGCGGATTCTGGAAACCATCGAGCGCTTCGAGGAAGATGTAACGGACAAGGTGCGCGTCCATACGCCCATGCGCGCCGTCGTGGAAGTTGGTCCTCCAATCGAGGTCTCGCCCGAGCGCACCCGTGGCACCGACGGCGATCCGCTCATGACGGCAATCCGCGAGCAACTGGAGATGATGCTCGCGCGTTCGCTGGCCGCAGGGCGGCGCTAGTTTTTCGCCGGTCCGCGCCTCCGATCACGCGCGACTTATACCAATCGCCGCTGGCTTTTGGACTTTGGTAGGGCCGGCGCTTGTCGCCGAGCCGTCTCGCGACGAACGTGGCAATCGCAACGGCCCGCCGACAAGCGGCGGCCCTACAGTCCAGAAGCTACGGGACGTTGCTATTACCAGGCCCGCGCCGGCTCCGCCACGAGGGCCAAATCGATCGCGGCGCGGAGCTGTTTCCAATCGAAGGGCTTCATCACCGCGGCATGCGCGCCAATCCCGCGGGCGAGCTTGAGATAGTCGTCACCCTCGACGTAACGGCCGCCACCGGACATCGCGAGAATCCGCGCGCTCGGCTGCACTTTTTTCAACTCCGTGATCAGATCAAGGCCGTCGCCATCCGGCATCAGCACATCCGTAATCACGAGATCGAACTGGCGCTGCTTCATCGCTTCGCTCGCATCGAGTCCGCTGCGCGCCGTCACAGTGGAGCAGCCGGCGTCCGTCAGCCATTGCTGCAAAAGGGCACAAATTTTCTGTTCGTCGTCGACGACCAGGGTCGAAAGTGGAGTCATGCGGTCAGCGATTGGATGGAGGCGTCTTCCGCGTTTCAAGCGCCGGGCCTGTAAAGGGATTGCCAAATTGCACGCCGCGGCCGCCACCCGGTCGCTGGCCGGGCTCGAAATGGGATTTGAATCGCGCGCGCCGCCCGGTTCACATCGGACTTTCCCCATGCCCTTGCACCCGCTTCGCCCCTTTGTCCTTGGTCGTCTCGCGCTCGCGTTCGTCGCGTCCGCCCTCCATTCCGCCGAAGCGCGGGACCCCGCTACGCTCGCCACCACGCTCTGCGCCGGATGCCACGGTTCGAACCTAACCGGCGGAATCGCCCCTAATCTCCTGACCGACGCCCTTAAACACGGCAGCGACGATGCCAGCATCTTGCGCGCGATTCGCGACGGGTTTCCACAGACCGGTATGGTCGGCTACGCCAGTATTCTCAGCACCGAGGAACAGACCGCGATGCTCGCCTACCTCCGCCGGCAAGCGCGCGACTACGCCTTCGGACGGATCGTGAAACCGGACGGGCTGCTCGCCAACACGACGATCAAGTCCGAGCGCCAGACCTTCCGGCTGGAGACCTTCGCCGCCGGCCTCGACTTGCCGTGGGGCATGACCTTTTTGCCCGACGGCTCAATGCTCGTCAGCGACCGCGTCGGCGTCCTCCGCGCCATCGCCAAGGACGGTAAACTCGACCCCACACCGATCCGCGACACCCCCAAAGCCTTCGTGCGGCAGGACGGCGGTTATCTCGATCTCATCGCACATCCCGACTATGCGAAAAACGGCTGGCTCTATCTTGCCTACACGGAAAACGGCGAGGATCGCGCCACCAGCATGACGGTAATCGTCCGCGGGCGCGTGCGTGCCGGCGCTTGGGTGGATCAGGAGCTCATTTTCCGCGCGCCCCAGAAATTCTATTTCCGCGATACGAGCCACTATGGCTGCCGTTTTCTCTGGGATAAAAATGGCTGCCTCTTTTTCACCTTGGGCGAACGCGGCAAGTCCACCGATGCCCAGGATCTTTCGAGCCCACTCGGAAAAATCCACCGCATCAATGCCGACGGCACCACGCCAGCCGACAATCCCTTCGTCAAAACTCCTGGCGCGTGGCCCACGGTTTGGAGCTACGGCCACCGGCACGTGCAGGGCCTGCAGTTTCATCCTGTCACCGGCAAGCTCTGGGCCACCGAACACGGCCCGCGCAACGGCGACGAACTCAACCGGGTCGAACCCGGCAAGAACTACGGCTGGCCGCTCGCCTCGTGGGGCCAGGTCCAGTTCACCGAGAAAATCGGCGGCACCTCTCACCCCGGCACCGAGCAGCCCATCGTGCAATGGTCGCCCACCATCGCGCCCTCCGGCATCCTATTCTACACGGGAGATCGCTATCCCGGTTGGAAGAACAGTCTCTTTGTCAGCTGCCTCTTCGGTCGCCAGCTCCGTCGAATCGAAACCGACGGCGACACCGTCACGCGGCAGGAAGCGGTCTTTGCCGACCAAGGCCGCGTGCGCCACGCCATCATCGGCCCCGACGGCTTGATCTACGTCGCGCTCAACGCCCCCGGCCGCATCGCGCGGCTCGTGCCGGCGGAGTGAGCAACACGCTCACGCCGGATGCGGGCGGGGTGCCTTTACTCCGCCCGCAACCACACCTCAGCCGGCCCGTGGCAGTTGAATTAAAGAGCGTTCGCAAGGTTGACGGTTTGAGGTGGGCCGTGCGCTCCGCGCGCGGCAGGGGCA
>JANNEY010000643.1:0-4873 GCA_031379235.1 Opitutaceae bacterium
GGTCGCCGAACCCCGCCGTCAGAGGGAATGCGAGGGCGTTTCCAAACTCGGCGGGGTTCGGCGACCCCGCCCTACATCAGGCACAAAAAAGCCCCGCGTTTTCACGCGGGGCTTGAAATCAAATCGGCGTTCTATCGCCGCTTAGGTCGTCGCGAGCGAACCGGTCTGCATCACCGGAATCTTGAAGGCGCCACGCCCCTCGCGCTTGCGGATCAGGCTGTTGTTCGCCGCGTCCGTCACGATTTGGTCGGCATGCGAAAGCATTTCAGTCTTCGCATCGACTTTCAGCATCGGCCCGACAATCGGCTTCGTCGTCTCAAGATCGACTTCGTTCGCCTTGAGATGATCGAGCATGCGCCAATAAGCATCCTTGGTCGCGAGATCGGAGGCCACGGCATCGGCGAGCTGCACGTTCGCTTTCTCCGCCCCCGCCAAATACGAGATATTGGCCAAGTGACAGAGCGAGGTCGAATAGTGACCTTCCACAAGGAGGCCCTGCGTGACCTTGCGCGTCTGCAACGCCTTGATCCAGTTCTTGCGGTGCGCGCCGTTGTCCGCGCCCTCGAACGCCTCGATTTTCTTGCCGTCGTTATCGTAAGCGATCGCCCCGCCGTTCTCGGCGACGTTGATGTAGCCGTGCTCACATTGCGCGACGACGCCGACGGACGACTTCCGGTAAAGGTCCATGGCTTTCATGCCCTTCTTTCGGCCGAGGCCGCGGACCTCGAAGATCAGCGGAGCCGTGTCGAAATTCATCACCGAGACAAGAGTGTTCGGCGTCTCCGCATCGTCGCGGTAACCGAACCGACCACCAAAGCTCATCACGCTCTTCGGCATTCCCTGCGCGCCGAGCATCCAGCGGGCGACGTCCATTTGGTGGATGCCTTGGTTCGAAATATCGCCGCCGCCATAATTCCAGAACCAGTGCCAATCGTAGTGCACCGTGCCCTTCGGGCCATTGCGCGTCGGAGGCGTCAGCGCCGCCGGACCAGTCCAGAGATCATAATCGATCCCGGCGTCGACGGGTTGCGGCCCCTCGTGCAGGCCGATCGAGTCGCGGGTTTTGTAACAAGTGCCAGTGACCCACTTGATCTTGCCAAGCTTGCCCGAGCGCAGCGTGGCGATCGCGTTCATGATTTGCTCGGAGGAGCGGTTCTGCGTGCCGATCAGCGCGATATTCTTGCTGCCGTATTTCTTGCCTGCTTCCACGGCCTGGCGGCCTTCCCAAATATTGTGGGAGAGCGGCTTCTCGACGTAGACGTCCTTGCCCGCCTGCAGCGCCATGATCGTCATGAGCGAGTGCTGATGGTTCGGCGTGGCGATGACGACCGCGTCAATGGCTTTGCTCTCAAGCATTTTCCGGAAGTCCTTGAACTCGGCGACGCCCTTGAGACCGGCCTTCTGGGCCGCATCGCGGCCCTTCGCTAGCACTTTGTCATCCACATCGCAGATGCCCGCGAGGATCGCACCGTCGAGCTTGCTCTTGCTGCCCGGAAGATAGTTTTGCAGATGGCCAAAACCTTGGGAATTAAAGCCGATGATGCCGATGCGGACGTCACCGTTGGCGCTGCCACCCGCCTTAGCGGCTTGGCCAAAGAGCCGGGTTTGGCTCGCGATCATCGCGGCGCCGCCGCCGAGGAGAGAGGTTTTGAGGAAGTCTTTGCGTGACCAGTTTTTCATGAGACGTGATTCGGGGGAGGTTGAGAAATACAAACGGGACGAGGACAGGGGAAGACGATTGAACGGGGGAAAGGAAGCGGCAAAAATGATCCACGACGCCCTCTCAAGGTCAACCCCGCGCCGTGAGGAACTTGGCGCCGATCCGGTCGGCCGCCGCCGGGCGAAACGCCGTATCTCGCCGCAGCCTTCCGGCTCTTTGGCTCCACCCAACCGCTCCAGCCGAAATGCTGCCGTCGGAAAGGTGGGCCGTGCGCTCCGCGCGCGGCAGGGGCAGGTCCGCCCGCGTCTGCCGCGCACGGCCCACCTCCAACCGGCAAACTTGCACGCGATCTTGAATTCACCTGCATCGTTCCGGCTCAGAGCCCCGGCCGCAAGGTGCGCCCGGCAAATTCCAAAAACGCCGTCCAATCTCCGGGCGTAATCGTATGCCCGCCGGTGTGATAGAGGAAACCGAGGTCACCCGCGGTGAGCGGCGTGTCGAGTGCCGGCAGTTGCTCCGTGCCGAGATCCTTTTTTCCGAGGAGCCGGTAAACCGGGCCCGCCGCGACCTGCGCCAGAAATTCCCCGCGCGGATCGGCCCACTGGTCCTGCGTGCCTCCGGTGATAAACACCGGGCGTGGTGCCGTCAGCGCGATGAGCAGGTGCGCATCCACCGGCATGTCATTCCACTTGCCGGCGTATTGCTGAAAGCGGTCGGTGAACTGCCAGGGGAAATTCGCCGCCATGTCGTCCACGCTTTCACCGAAATCGCGCCGCGCCAGCGCCGCGCCCATCTCGCCGCTGCAACTGGAGAACACCACGGCGAAACGCGGATCGTTCGCGCCCGCCCAGAGCACGGTCTTGCCGAGCCGCGAATGCCCGATGAGGCCCACGCGCCGCACATCGATCGCGCGATCCGCGACGAGGGCGTCGAGCACGCGGCTTGCGCCCCACGACCACGCGGCGATCGTGCCCCACTCGCCGCTCGCGGGTTTCTCCTGCCCCGCCGCCAACGCGAGCCGGCGCACGCCGGTGAGATTCGTGTCCGCGCGGTCGCCTTCGATTTCGGTGTAGCGCACGGTCGCGTAAGCGTAACCGCGCGCGATGAAATCGGCCACCGGTCCGGTCTCGCGCGGCGCCGCCTTGGTCGTGCTCGTCGGTGCCGCCGCCGGCGTCGCTGACGGCAAGCCGCCAAAAAATACGAGGTGAAACAACAGCGGCACGGGTGCTTGCGGGGTCGCTTTCGCGGGCAGGTAAATCACGACGTTCACCTTGGGGCCATCCGCCTTGTCGCCGAAACGAACCACGACGTGCTTTCGCTTGGCCGCACCGTCGAGCACGCTCGTGCCCGCCTCGACCACCTCGAACGTCGGCTTCGGAGCGGTCGCCGGCACGCGCCCGAAGATTTCGTCTTCATAGAGTTTCACGATCTCGGGCCGCCGCCGATGCGTCCACGCTGCGGCATCGCGCACTTTGTCACCGCTCCGAAATACCAGCGGATCGGGCAGCGTGTAGTTTCCCACTTTGGCCTCGTCGTAGTTCGACGCGTGGCCGGTCGCGGCGTAGCGGATCGGATTGCCGTTGGCGTCCTGTTTCGGGCGGACCGGCGCAGGCGCATCGGCGGCGCACAGCGCGGCGGTGGAAAATGTCAGGACAATCTGGAGCAGGCGTGCGCGGGAAAGATTCACGGCGAGGAACGGGGTGGGACCAACAACGACACAATGCCTCCCCCGCCGCAACCCCCGCGTCCATCGCAAGGTCAGGTCGCAAGCGGCCGATTCCGCGATCGACCGGCCGGTCCGAAACCGTCATCTCGATGACAACCCTTCCACGATCATGAAATCCCCCGCCACTCCCGAGGCTTACCTCGCAGGCCTGCCCGCCGATCGGCGCGGGCCGATGGCCGCACTGCACGAGGCGATCCGCGCCGCCGCGCCGAAACTCGAACCCATGATGATGGCCGGAATGATCGGCTACGGAAAATTTCATTACAAATACGCGAGCGGGCGCGAGGGCGACTGGTTCATCGTCGGACTCTGCGCGCGGAAGAATTATTTCAGCCTCTACATCTGCTCCGGCGACAAGGGCGGCTACCTCGCCGAGCAGGCCGCCGCGAAGCTCGGCAAGGTGAAAGTTGGCCGCAGCTGCATCACCTTCAAGAAACTCGAGGACCTTAAGCTCGACGCCGCGATGGCGCTGGTGCTGCGCGCTGAGAAAATAGGCGGCACGGGCGCCGTGATGTAGTTTGCCGTTCGCCTCGCGCCGGTTTGCTCGGAGGTTGACCGTGCCCGCTCGCTGACAAAACTTCGCCTCCCCATGAGCAAACTCCTCGGTAAACGCGCCCTCGTCACCGCCGGCGCACAGGGCATCGGGCTCGCCATCTCGCAACATCTCCTCCGCGCGGGGTGCGATGTCTTCGTCCACTATCGCAGCAGCGCCGACGCCGCCCAGGCCCTCGCCATCGAGGCCAAGACGCTCGGCCGCCGCTGCGCCAGCGCCAGCGCGGATCTCACCTCGACCGAGGGCTGCGATCCCATGGTGGCCGAGGCGGTGAAATTCCTCGGCGGCCTCGACATCCTCGTCAACAACGCCGGCTCTCTCATCGCGCGAAAGACTCTGACGACCGCGACCGACGATTTCTGGGCCGAGACGATGTCGCTCAACTTCGGCAGCCTGCGCCGCGTCACGCGCGCCGCCGTCCCACACCTCGCCGCATCGGCGCAGGCCCACGGCGGCGCCGCCATCATCAATCTCTCCTCCATCGCCGGCCGTCGCGGCGGGCATCCCGGCTCGCTCGCCTACGCCACGGCCAAGGGCGCCGTGCTCACCTTCACCCGTGCGCTCGCCGTCGAGCTCGGGCCGCAGGGCATCCGCGTCAACGCGATCACCCCGGGGCTCATCCTCGGCACGAAATTTCACAACACCCACACCACGCCCGAGGCGGCGCGCGCGACCATCGCCGGCATCCCGCTCGGCCGGGGTGGCAACGCCGACGACGTGGCGCGCGCCGCCGTTTTCCTCGCCAACGAATTCGACGGCTTCATCACCGCGGCCACAATCGACATCAACGGCGGCAGCCACGCATTCTGAGGTGGAGCGCGTGATATTCGACGGCGGTTTCTCCGCCTGAGCCGGAAGGTGGCAGTTGAATTCAAGATCGCTCGCGAGTTTGCCGGTTTGAGGTGGGCCGTGCGCTCCGCGCGCGGCAGGGGCA
>JANNEY010000489.1:0-15238 GCA_031379235.1 Opitutaceae bacterium
CTGGGGCGGCGCGGTGACGGTCTTCGGCACACGCATCGAGCCGGGCCAGCTCCTCCATGCGGACAAACACGGCTTCGTCATCATTCCTGAAGATGCGCGCCACCGCGTGCTGACGGCAGCCCGCGCCATGGATGACAACGAGTGCGAAACGGTGATACCCGCCGCGCGTCAGACACAAGGCATGGCCCTGCCAGAGATTCTCCGTGGCATGAACGGCGCCGCCGCCCTATTCGCCGAACGCGCGCGGGCACTCGGCAGCCGCGGCGGTGAATGGAAATGACGCACCCGCCGCAACCAGTTCGATCTCGTCGGCGCTGCCACCTCGCCACTTCCCCCTGAACCCGCACCTTTGCCACCAGCCTTCCAACTTCGTCACCACTCCGTTGTGCCACCGTCCACCCCCATCGCCCCACCTATCGGCCTCATCGGCATTGGCCTGCTCGGCTCTGTCCTCGCCGAGCGCCTGTTGGCCGGTGGCTTCGCGGTGCTCGGCCACGATCTCGATGCGGCGCGGTTCGGCGTTTTCCGCCACGCGGGCGGCACGCCCGCGAGCGGCGCCGCCGAGATTTTCCGCCACTGTGAGCGCGTGCTGCTCAGCCTGCCGGCGTATTCCGACGTCGCGGCGCTGTTTCGCGACCAAGCCACCGCGCTGCGCCGCGGGCTCACGGTCATTGACACCACGACCGGCGATCCCGCCGCCGCGGAGGCGCTCGCGCGCGAACTAGCCGCGCGCGGCGTAACCTACCTCGACGCCACGATCTCGGGCAGCAGCGCGCAGGTGCGCGCCGGCACCGCCGTCGTGATGGTGGGCGGCGAGCGCGCGGCCTACGACGCCTGCTCCGACATCTATGCGCGGCTCGGCTGCGCAACCTTTCACACCGGGCCCGCGGGCAGCGGCGCCAAGATGAAGCTCGCCACCAACATCGTGCTCGGCCTCAACCGCGCCGCGCTGGCCGAGGGCCTCGCCTTCGCCCGCGGGGTCGGCCTCGATCCCGCGCAAACCCTCGCGATCATGCGCACAGGGCCGGCCGGATCGCGCGTGATGGAGGGCAAGGGCCCGAAGATGCTCGCCGGCGACTTCACCCCCGAGGCCCGCCTATCACAGCACCTCAAGGACGTGCGCCTGATCCTCGAGCATGGCGCCGCCGCCGGCCTGCCGATGACACTCAGCGCCGCGCATCGCGAGATTCTTGAGGCCGCCGAGGCGGCCGGCCTGGGCGCGCTCGACAACAGCGCCCTCATCCGCGTCCTCGAAGCTCGCCACGAAAATCACTCCGGCACTTAGCTCGCTCCAGTCCCTTTCGCCTCGCCTCACCCCACCCGGCTTGCCTGTCGCCTCCCAACCCCTCTCGCGCCCCGCCCGCTACGCCGTGCTCGCCGCCGCGTTCGGCGCGCTGCTCTTCGACGGCTTCGAGCTCGGGCTCATGCCGCTCGCCTCGCTCTCCGTTTCCCAAAACCTCCTCGGCCCGGCCTACACCGCCACGCTCGGCGGCGACTGGTTCGCGCGTTTCACCGCCGCGCTCATGCTTGGCGCCGCGATCGGCGGCATCTTTCTAGGCGCGCTCGGTGATCGCATCGGCCGCGCGCGCGCGATGGGCGTGAGCATTTTATTCTACTCGTTCTTCGCGGGCGTCGGAGCGTGGGTGCAGACACAGGAGCAGATGCTCGTGCTGCGTTTCGTCGTCGGCCTGGGCGTCGGCGGCGTATGGCCCAACGCCGTCGCGCTGGTCGCCGAGTCGTGGCCCGACAAATCCCGCCCCGTCCTCGCCGGCCTCATGGGCGCCGCGATTAACAGTGGCATTCTCCTCCTCTCCCAAATCGCCCAACTCCGCTCCGTGACCGCTGATTCATGGCGCTGGCTTTTTCAACTCGCCGCCGTCCCCGCGCTGCTCGGCCTCGCGACGCTTTTTCTCCTGCCGGAATCACCCGCCTGGCTCGCGTCGCGGGCCGCCGCCGCCACCGCCGTGAAAAAATCCGCCGCTCCGCTGCGTGAACTCTTCCGACCGCCACTCCTGCGCCTCACGCTCACCGGTATCTTGCTCGGCTCGATCCCGCTCGTCGGCGCGTGGGCCGCGAGCAAGTGGATGATCCCGTGGGCCGACAAAATCGGCGGCGCGGTGCAGGCCGACTACAAGGCGATGACGCAGGGCTGGTGGGCCTTCGGCGCGATCCTCGGCAGTCTCGTCGGCGCCCAGATCGCCGCGCTGCTCGGCCGCCGGCGCTCGTATTTTCTGATCAGCATCGGCTCGCTCGTGCTGACGCTGGCGATGTTCCAGTGGACCGCGCCGCTGCGCCCGACATTTTTCCCGATCGTGTTCGCGCAGGGTTTCGTCGCGACGCTCTTCTTTGGCTGGCTGCCGCTCTACTTACCCGAGCTTTTCCCCACGCACGTGCGCGCCACCGGCAGCGGCATTTCCTACAACGTCGGCCGCTTCGCCACCGCCGCCGGCGTGCTAATCGCCGGCGCGACTTTCACCGCGCTGGGCGGCAGCTACCCCGCGGTCGGCACCGCCGCCGCGTGTATCTACGGCCTCGGGGTCTTCGCCATCTGGCTCGCGCCGGAAACCTCGAAGCAATCACTCAACGCATGAAAGCTCGTTTCTTCTTTCCTCTGTTTCTGCCGCTTCTTTTTTGCCGTGCCGCCGAGCCCGCGAAATCACTCGTGCCCACCGTGCCCACCGGCTTCACCGTCGAACTCGTCGCGCGCGAGCCGCTCATCCGCAACCCCTGCACGATGGCCTTCGACGCGCGCGGTCGTCTCTTCGTCGGCCAGGGTCCGCAGTATCGCAACCCCAAGCCCGACACCCCCGGCGACACCGTCGTCATGCTCATCGACACCGATGGCGACGGCATCTTCGACAAAACGAAAACCTTTGCCCGCGGCCTCAACTGCATTCAGGGCCTCGCGTGGCACGGCCGCGATCTCTACATCGCGAATTCTCCCGACCTCACCATCGTCCGCGACCTCGACGGTGACGACGAGGCCGACGAATACGTTCTGCTCTACACCGACCTCGGCAACATCGAGCACGCGCTGCACGGCTTGAACTTCGCGCCCGACGGCAAGCTCTACCTGAGCAAGGGCAACTCCAAGGGCCTCAACCAACCCGGCCGCGTCGCGCCGAAACCATTCCGCGAACTCTTCGGCCTCCCCGATGTTCCGGGCGCGCCCGACCTGCCGCCGCCGCGCACGTTCACGAAGGAAAACTACCGCGCGACCTATCAGGACCCGAAGGACGACTGGGGCCGCATGGGCGGCATCCTTCGCGCCAACCCCGACGGCACCGCGCTCGAAATCGTGTCGCGCGGTTTCCGCAACCCGTGGGACATCGCGTTCGACGACGGCTTCAACTGGCTCGGCACCGACAACGATCAGAGCGACGGCGACCGTATTTTCATGCCGTTCTACGGCGCCGACTTTGGCTGGGCGCACCAATGGAGCCCGCACTGGACCGGCCAAGGCCACCTGCCGACCGTGCCGATCAGCGGCCCTGTCTTCACGGGATCGGGCACGGGCATCGTGTTCGCCGATACGCCCGGCTGGCCGGCTGCACAGCGCGGCGTGTGGTTCATCAACGATTTCCTCCATCGCACCACTTACCTCTACCGTCCGCACTGGGACGGCGCGCTCCTCCAGCCCGCCGGCGGAAAATGGGAACCGTTGCTCCGCGCCGGCACCGCACTCTTCAACCCGGTCGACATCGAGCACGCGCCGGACGGCTCCCTCCTCATCACCAGCTGGGGCAAGTCCCTCGGCGCCGAATTCAAGGACGGCCAGCAGACCAACGAGGGCCGGCTGTTCCGCATCAAACCTGCGGCCTTCACGGCATCCGTTCCAGCCCTACCCTCGACCACGAGCGCGTCTTCGCAGCTGGCGGTTGCTCTCGGCTCGCCCATTCCCGCGATTCGCATCGCGGCGGCCGACGAATTGCTGCGGCGCGGTGCGCCGGCCCGGCGCGACCTCGTCGCGCTCCTCGCGCAAGAAAAACTTCCCACCGCACAGGAAACGTGGGCCCTCTGGACGCTCGGTCGATTCGCGCTCGACGATTCAACGCTGGACCTGTGGTTCGCCAGCACCGGCGCCGCGCGGTCACCCAATGCTCGAATCCAATCCCTCCGGATCGTCGCCCACCGGCTGCGTGAATCAAAGCGCACCGACGCGCTCGCGCCGTTCGTGGCCGGCGCGCTCCGCGACTCCGAGCCCCGCGTGCGCTTCGCCGCGCTGCAAGCCATCGCGCAAGCGCCGCGTCCCGCGCTGCTCGACGCCGTGCTCGCCGCCGCCGCCGCCGAGACGGACCGCGTTTCCTTCTACTCCGCGTGGCATGCGCTTCCGCTTCTCACCTCACCCGAAAACCTGCGCGCCCTCCTTCGCGACTCCCGCGGCGGCGTGCGCCGCGCCGCGTTTCTCGCGCTCGCCGATCGCGGCGCGCTCGACGAGCCGCTCGCGCGCGTGCACCTCGCCGACGCCGACCGCGACACCGCCGCGCTCGCTGGCCTCTGGCTCGCGCGCCGCGATGGCAACCCGCTCCTCGACATCTCGCCGCCGCCCGGCGACTTCGTCGGCAGCGTCCGCGTGAAGATCGTCCCTGGCCTCAAGCCCGCCGTCGTGCGCTTCACCACCGACGGCACCGAGCCCAAGTTCGCCAAGGGCGACGAGGGTGCGAAGCTCACGTTCACCGACACGACCACGCTCAAGGCCGCGCTTTTCGTCAGCGGCCAGAAAGTCGGCAACACGTTCACCGGCCTCTACCGCAAGCTCACCCCGCTCCCTCCGCCGCCCACGATCACGCTCACGCCGCCCGCCGCACCCGTCACGCTCGCGCAGGTCACCGCCGCGCTCCCGCGAGCCGACGTCACGCGCGGGCGCGCCGTGTTTCACGGCGCCGGTTGCGTCGCGTGCCACCGCGTCGGCGCGGAGGGCGGCTCGTTCGGCCCCGAGCTCACCGGCCTCGGCGCGCGCGGCAACGTCGAGCGCGTCATCCGCTCCGTCCTCGAGCCCAGCGCCGAGATCGTCGAGGGCTTCGGGCTTCACACCTACATGCTGCGTGACGGCAAGACCTACGCCGGCCGCATCCTTGAGGAAGGCCAGAGCAACTTCGTCATCATCCAGCCCGACGGCCAGACTGTCACAATCACTCGCACCGACATCGAGAAACACGAGAGCGCCCCGCTCTCCGCCATGCCGCCCTACGACCGCGTGATGTCCGCCACCGACGTCGCCGCGCTCGTCGCGTGGCTCACCAAAAACTGACCTTCGCCATGACCCGCATTACCCGCCGCCAATTCATCGCCGCGTCCGCCGCCGCTGCGGCCGCGCCCTCGGTCGCTTCGGCCGCCACCGCTTCGTCCTCCTCCGGCCGCATCGACTGCCAGTCCCACCTCTTCGTCCCCGATCTCCTTACGCTCATGGAAAAGCGCGCCACCGATCCGCGCGTCTTCACGCGCGACGGCACGCGCTTCCTCCAGATGGGCGATTGGCTGCGCAAGGTCCCGCCCCTCTACTCCGATGTCGCCGCCAAGCTCGCCGTGATGGACGCCGCCGGCATCGCGCTCACCGCCCTGAGCATCAACGATCCCGGTCCCGAGTGGTTCGGCACCGACGGCCCCGCGGTCGCGCAGATTTGCAACGACTACATCGCCGGTCTCGCGCGCAAGCACACGACGCGTTTCTTCGGTCTCTGCGTCCTCCCCACGCAAGACATCCGCGCCGCCCTCGCGGAGCTCGACCGCTGCGTGAAGCAACTCGGGATGAAAGGCTGGCTGCTCTACACGAATCTCGCGGGCAAGTTTCCCGACGAGCCGGAGTTCCGCCCGCTCTTCGCCCGCGCCGTCGAGCTCGACATCCCGGTGCTGCTCCATCCCGCGAAGCCCATCACGACCGATCTCGTGAAGGCCTACGAAATGACGAGCACGCTCGGCAACATGTTCGACAACACCATCGCGCTCACGCGTCTTCTGATGTCCGGCATCCTCGACGAGTTTCCCAAACTCAAGCTCGTCTGTCCGCACCTCGGCGGCACGCTCCCCTACATCGTCGGCCGCCTCGATCATCAGGTGACGGTCCTCAAGCGCGGCCCGCAAAACCTGAAACGCAAGCCGAGCGACTACGTGCGCTCGATCTACATGGACATCGTTTCGCCGCTCCCGGAGGCGATGCGGTTCGCCCTCGATTTCAGTGGCCCCGACAAACTCCTCTTCTCGAGCGACCACCCGTGGGTGCAGCCGAAGGAAATCCTCGATCCGTTCCTCAGCCTCAAGCTCCCCGCCGCGACCGAGCAGAAAATTCTCTCCGGCAACGCTAGAAAACTCTTCCGGTTGTAGGCGCGCGCTTGCGCGCGATTTCAACGCCGCCTCGTTTCGCACCGCCACCTCCCATCGCTCGCAAGCGAGCTCCTACCCCCAATCTCTCTCCATGCAACGTCGAGATTTCATTTCCACCGCCGCCGCCGCAACCGCCGTTCTCTCCGCTCCCCGCGCGCTCCGCGCCGCCGCCGCGCCCGCGCGCATCCCGCTCGGTTTTCTCGGCGCGACCTATTCCCACGGCCCGGCCAAGATCGAACTCGCCATGAAATCGCCCGACTGGGACTTCGTCGGCGTCTGTGATCCCACGCCCGCCGGCCGCCAGATTTGCGAAAAGCTCGGCGCGAAAATGATCACGCAGGACGAGCTGCTCGCCCGCGCCCGCGTCGTCGCCGTCGAATCCGAGATCCGCGATCACGCGGCGCACGCGCTCATCGCCCTCCGCGCGGGCAAGCACATCCATCTCGAGAAGCCGACCGCTGCCACGCTCGCCGATGCCCGCGCGGTGTTCGCTCTCGCCCGCGAGAAGAACCTCCTCGTTCAAGGCGGCTTCATGTGGCGCAACCACCCCGGCTTTCGCGCGATCTTCGAGGCGGTGCGTGCCGGCTGGCTCGGTGAGATCTACCTCGTGCGCGGCTTCGTCTCCAACAACCTCAACGCCGACCGCCGCAAGGAATGGGCCGAGTTCGCCGGCGGTTCGATGTTCGAACTCGGCTCGCACTTGATCGACGCCGCCGTGCGCCTGCTCGGGAAACCAAAAGCGATCACGCCCTTCGTCACGCGCCACGGGAAATTCGACGACGATCTTCGCGACAACAACCTCGCCGTCCTCGACTACGACCGCGCCCGGGCCGTGCTCTTCAACACCGCGTTGCAGGCCGGCGGCACCCCACAGCGCTCCTTTGAGGTTCTCGGCACCAAGGGCAGCGCGACGCTCACTCCCATTGAACCCGGCAAACTTGTCCTCGATCTCACCACCGCCGCAGGTCCCTACAAGAAGGGAGCACAAGATGTCCCCCTTCCTCCCTACAAACGCTACGAGGACGACTTCATCGAACTCGCCGCCGCCGTCCGCGGAGAAAAGTCCCTGACCACCACGCTCGACGAGGAACTCCTTGTCGCCGAAACCGTCTTGCGTGCCAGCGGCATGAGCTAGCCCCAAATCCCATGCGTCTGCGCACTCTCCTCCTTTTCATTGTTGGTCCTCTGGCGGCATCGCTCACCGCCTCCGAGGCCGTGACCTTTGCCCGCCAGAGCGACCGCGTCCGCATCGAGATCGGAGGGAAGCATTTCTCGGACTACATCCACGCCGGCTGGCCCAAGCCTTGCCTCTATCCGATCCTCGACGCCGACGGGACGAGCTACACCCGCGATTTTCCTTTCAAGAAGAACCCTGCCGAAGTCCCCGACCACGACTGGCACCGCGGGGTGTGGTTCGCCCACGGCGCCGTCAACGGCCACGATCTCTGGCGCGAAATTCCCGAAAAGAAAACCGGCCGCATCGTCCTCGACGCGATCCTCGAAACGCAGGGCGGTCCCACCGGCCTCCTTCGCGTGCGCCAGCTCTGGCAGACCTCCGACGGGAAAACTCTCCTCACCGACGAGACCACCCTCCGCATTTCGCGCACGTCCGCCGGCACCCTGCTCGACTACGAGGTCACGCTCCGTGCGACTCACGGCGCCGTGACGCTCGGCGACACCGAGGAAGGCACAATGGCGATCCGCGTGAACGAAACCCTTCGCGTCACCCACGGGAAGAATCCCGCGAAGCGCCCCGGCACCGGCACGCTCGTCAACTCCGCCGGCGACTCCGGCATTCCCGCGTGGGGCAAGCGCGCCGCGTGGGCCAGCTATTCCGGCCCGCTCTCCGACGGTCGCGTGATCGGCATCGCGCTGCTTGAGCATCCGCAGAATTTCCGCCACCCCACGTGGTGGCACGCCCGCGACTACGGTCTGCTCTCGGCAAATCCGTTTGGAAAACACGATTTCGAAAAACTCAAAGACCAACCCTCCGCCGGCGACCACGTCATCCCGGCGGGCGGCTCGCTGACGCTCCGCTACCGCCTTGTCTTTCATCGCGGCGACACCGCCTCCGCCCAAATCAGCAATCTCTTTGCCGCCTATGCCGCTGAGAAATAATCCCTCCTCCATGCGCCCGGTTCTTCGCTTCCTTGCCTGCCTCCTCGGCCTCGCCTCCCTTGCCTCCGCTGCCACGGCGAAGCCCAACATCATCTACATCATGGCCGACGATCTTGGCTACGGTGACATCGGTCCTTTCGGCCAGAAGAAGATCCGCACGCCCCACCTCGACCGGCTCGCCACTGAGGGCACCTGCTTCGATCAGTTTTATCCGGGTGCCTCCGTCTGCTCGCCCACGCGCAGTGTGCTCATGACCGGCCAGCACACCGGCCACACGCGCATCCGCGGCAACCACGGCAAGGCCGGCGTCACGCGCGTCCCGCTCAAGGACTCCGACATCACCGTCGCCGAGGTCCTCAAGTCTGCGGGTTACGCCACCGCCATCGCGGGCAAGTGGGGCCTCGGCGAGCCCGGCAACGAGGGCATCCCCAACCGCCAGGGCTTCGACCGCTGGTTCGGCTACCTCAACAACGACCTCGCCGAATTCCATTACCCGGAGAAAATCTGGAGGAACGAAACCGAGATCACGCTCTCGGGAAATCTCGGCGGGAAACGTGGCCAATATTCCAACGATCTCATGACCGAGGAGGCGCTCGCGTTCATCGACGACAACCGCGCGAAGCCTTTCTTTCTCTACCTCGCCTACACGATTCCGCACGCGCAGCTCGACGTGCCCGAGGATTCGCTCGCCGAGTATCGCGGCAAATTCCTCGAACCCACCGTCACGCCGAAGGGCGGCAAGAATCAGAACGCCGAACCCTTCGCCACGTTTGCCGCGATGGTCACCCGCCTCGACCGTGAAGTCGGCCGCGTGCTCGAAAAGCTCCGCGCCCTCGGCCTCGAGGAAAACACCGTCGTGTTTTTCTGCTCCGACAACGGCGCGCCCGACCGGGTCGGCATTCCGCAGTTCTTCGGCAGCAGCGGCCCGTTCCGCGGCTTCAAGGGCTCGCTGTGGGAAGGCGGCATCCACACCCCGATGATCGTGCGTTGGCCGGGAAAAATTCCGGCGGGCAAACGCAGTGATTTCCCGTGGGCCGGTTGGGATTTTCTGCCGACCGCCGCCGCACTTGCCGGCGCCTCGCCCCCGAAAAATCTCGACGGCATCGACGTCCTGCCTGCGCTCCGCGGCGAAATGAAAGTCCGCCCCGGCTACCTCTACTGGGAAAACGTGCAGACCGTTTTTTCGCAGGCCGTGCGCCTTGGCGATCTCAAAGCCATCCGCCAAAACCCCTCCTCACCCATCGAAGTTTTCGATCTCCGCGCCGATCCCGGCGAGTCCCGCGACCTCGCCGCGAGCAAGACTGATTTCGTCGCCCGCGCCAACGAACTCTTCCGCACGGCCCGCACGGAGAGCGAAGACTGGCCGGTCGACCGGGCCGCCACCGCCGGTAAGCCCGCCAAGAATAGGAAGCCCTGAATTTTTCTTATCATGCGCCGCATTCTCCCCCTCGCCCTGGCTCTCTTTCTCTCCGTCTTCGTCGTCGCGCAAACTCAGTCCGCGACCACCCCGCGTCCTCCAAACTTAATCTTCATCCTCGCCGACGATCTCGGCACGCCGCCCGTCGCCGCCTACGGTAGCAAATTCTACCAGACCCCCAACATCGACTCTCTCGCGCGCGATGGCCTCAAGTTCACGGCGGCCTACTCCGCTTGCCCCGTCTGCTCGCCCACGCGCGCCGCGCTGATGACCGGCCAGTATCCCGCGCGCACCCGCGTCACGGATTTTATCCCCGGCAACCCGTTTCCTTTCCAGCGCCTCACACAGCCCGAGTGGCAAAAATTTCTCCCCCTCTCCGCCACTACCCTCGCCGAGGAATTCTCCGCCCGCGGCTACGCGACCGCACTCTTCGGCAAATGGCATCTCGCCCGCGCCTACACCGGACCCGAGAGCGTCGCCGAGGGTCCCGACCGCCAGGGTTTCGCCGAGGTTTTCATCACGCACAAACCCAAGGCCACCGCCGCTCCGGAAAACGACGCCCACGGCGTCGTGTCCACCACCGCGCGCGCGCTCGATTTTCTTGAACGTCATCGCGAGCGGCCGTTTTTCCTCTACCTCCCGCACAACTCCATCCACGCGCCGGTCATGGCCCCGCGCGCCCTTGTCGAAAAATATCGCGCCCGCCCCGGCTCCGACCGCCCGGAAAACAATCCGGTCATCGGCGCGATGATGGAGCTCCTCGACGACAGCGTGGGCCGCGTGCTCGCCAAGCTCGACGCCCTCGGCCTCCGCGAGAATACGGTCGTGATCTTCAACGGCGACAACGGCGGCCTGCTCAAGGACTCCGGCCAGTCGCCCCACCGCGGCGGCAAAGCCCAGCTCCACGAAGGCGGCATCCGCGTCCCGCTCCTCATCCGCTGGCCCGGCGTGATCTCGGCCGGTCGTGTGAGCGACGCGCCCACCAGCACCGTCGATTTTTTCCCACGCTACTCGAGCTCACGGGCAAACCAGCCGCGCCGTCGCTCACGGTCGATGGCGTGAGCCTCGTCCCTCATCTCCGCGGCGGCCCCGCTCCCGCGCGCCCGGCGATCTACTGGCATTACCCGCACTACCACGCGAGCGGCGACGGCGGCCCCGCTGGTGCCGTGCGCGCCGGCGAATGGAAGCTCGTCGAGTATTACGAGCACACGATCGCCAAAACCGGCCGCGCCCCCGAACTCTACAACCTCCGCATCCGATCCCGCGCGCGTCGCCAACCTCCTCTCGATGCTCGCCGCCCATCGCAAAGCGACCAACGCTCAGATGCCCACCCTCAACCCCGCCTTCGATCCGTCGAAGGCCAAGCAGACGGGCGGCAAGTCTTCCGACTGATCACCATTTCTCATGAAACTCCATCGCCTTCTTCGTCCCGTCCTTTGCGCCACTGCGGTCGCTTCGGTCACTTCGCTCGCCGCCGCGCCCGCGTCCCCGGTGGCCTTTAAGAAAATCGTTCTCACCGACCAATACCTCGCCGACGGCATCAACGCCGCCGACATCGATCGCGACGGCCAGGTCGATATCGTCGCGGGCCCGTATTGGTATGCGGGACCCGATTTCAAGGTGAAGCGTGAGTTCTACCCGATGGTCCCGCAGCCCGTGGAGGAGAAACCCACGAACTCGATGTTCACCTTCGTCCACGACTTCAACGGCGACGGCTGGCCCGACATCCTCGTGCTCGGCCGCGTGCTGTTTCACGAGGCGCATTGGTTTCAGAATCCCGGCAAGGGCGCGGTCACGCAGACCGGCGTGTGGCAAAAACACCTCGTCTCGCCGCGCGTCTTCGGCGAGTCGCCGCTCTTCCTCGACATCGACGGCGACGGCCGCCCCGAAATCCTGTCCATCTCCGGCACCGTCGCCGCCGACAAAATCAAGCAGTGGGGCTGGTATGCGCCCGACTGGGCCGCGCCGGAAAAGCCGTGGCGCTTCGTCGCCGTCACCGAGAAGGGCGACTACAACCACTACTACCACGGCGAGGGCGTCGGCGATATCAACGGCGACGGCCTCAACGACCTCGTGACCAACGAAGGCTGGTTCCAGCAGCCCCCGAAAAACTCCCCGCCCGGCACGCTCTGGAAAAAGCACCCGTTCGTCCTCAGCACCGATCGCGGCGGCGCGCAGATTCTCGTCATGGACATCAATGGCGACGGAAAAAACGACATCATCACCGCGAAGAATGCCCACGGCTGGGGCCTCTCGTGGTTCGAGCAGAAGCGCAGCGCCGACGGCACGATCACGTTCGCCGAGCACCGCCTCATGGGCACGGCCGAGGAGAAGGCGCAATTCGGCGTGGCGTTTTCGCAGCCGCACGCGCTGACGCTCGCGGACCTCGATGGCGACGGCCTGAAGGACATCGTCACCGGCAAACGCCGCTGGGCCCACGGCCCCACCGGCGATGTCGATCCGATGGGCACGCCGGTGAACTACTGGTTCCAGCTCGTGCGCGACAAAAGCGCCCCCGGCGGCGCGCGCTACATCCCGCACCTGATCGACGACGCCTCGGCCCTCGGCACGCAAGTCGAGGCCGTCGACGTCAACGGCGACGGCACGCCCGACGTGCTCACGGCGAGCAAACTCGGCGCCTTCGTCTTTCTCACCCAACGGGCGAAGAGATAGGCGCTCGCCGCGAGCCGGAGGCTTGCGCTGCGTCCTGCCCGGAACGAGGCCAACATCTACGTTGATCCGGAGCCGGGTTTCGTTTCCGGTCCGAGCGACCCCATGCCACCCCCGACCGAACCGGCCCGTTGGTTTGCCGCCGAAGTGCAGCCCCACGAAGGGGCGCTGCGCGGCTACCTGCGCAGCTCGTTTCCGTCGGTGCGCGATGTAGACGATGTCGTGCAGGAATCGTTTCTGCGCATCTGGCGCGCGCGCGCCGCACAGCCCATCCAGTCGGCCAAGGCGTTTCTCTTTCAAGTCGCGCGCCGGCTCGCCGTCGACACGGTGCGCCGCGACCGACTCGACTTCGTCGGCGACGTAAGGGAATTCGCCGGCTCGTCCGTCTACGAAGAGGCGCCCTGCGCCGCCGAGGCCGCGAGCACGCTCGAACGGGTGCGCCTCCTGACCGACGCGGTCGAGGCGCTGCCAGCACGGTGCCGCCAAGTCTTCGTCATGCGCAAACTCCACGGTCTCTCCCAACGCGAAACCGCCGCCCGGCTCGGTCTCTCCGAACGCACCGTCGAGGTGCAGGTGGCGCGCGGGATGAAACGCTGCGGCGAATATCTCCGGCAACGCGGCGTCGCCGGCTTCCACGACCATGAAACCTGAGCCCACCGCGCCCCACGATCGGCTGCCGGCCGGCTGGATCGACCGCACGGCAATCCGCCAGAGCGTGCTCGCGGAACTGGAATCGCGCGCCGCCACGCGACGTCGCCGGCGACGGGCCTTCGTCGGCGCGGTCTGGGCCGTGTTTCTGCTCGGTGCTGGCGCCGTCGCATGGCAACACCACTCCTCTCCTTCCTCGCGCGGTTCCGCAGCAAACGTCGCGGAACCGCGGCGCGTGCGGCTGCCCGACGGCTCGCTCGTCGAGCTCAAGGGCGACGCAGCGATCACCGTCGATTTCAGCGGCGCGGCGCGGCGCGTCCTGCTTGCGCGGGGGACGGCGCACTTCGCGGTCGCGAAGAATCCCGCGCGGCCCTTTGTCGTCACTGCGGGCGTCCTGGCCGTGCGCGCCGTTGGCACGGCGTTTTCCGTCGCGCTCACCACGCCGGCAGTCGAGGTGCTCGTGACCGAGGGCCGCGTGGCGGTCGAATCGTCGGCCGGTCCCGCCGCGCCACCGCTGGCGACGGTCGACGCCGGCTCGGGCATCGTGTTGAGCGTCGCGTCGCCCTCCGCGCCTGTGCTCCGGGACGTGCCGCCAACCGCCATCGAGGAGAAACTCGCGTGGCGCGTGCGGCACCTCGAGTTCAGCGGCACGCCGCTGGCCGAGGCTGTCGCGATGCTCAACCGGCACAACCGCGTGCAGTTCGTCCTCGCCGACCCGTCGCTGGCCAACGTGAAACTGAGCGGCGTCATCCGTGCCGACCGCATCGCCGGCGTGATCCGCCTGCTGGAGGAAGACTGCGGCGTCCGCGCCGAGCGCACGTCGGAAAACGAGATTTTGCTCCGCCGCGCCCGATAGGCCGAGAACCGGGTAAGGGATTTTCCCGGCAGCGGCGTCTGCCTATCTGACGCGCCGCGCATCGCCGCGGCACAGCACCCACCTGCCGCCCCATGACCCCGCCCCTGCGAAATCCGTTCGCCCCCTGGCTACTGGCGTTGCTGTGTCTCGCCACCGCGCTCTCAGCCGCCGAATCCCCCGTAAAGCCCTTCGACCTGCCCGCCGACCGCGCCGAGCTCTCGCTCAAGCGCTTCGCCGCACAATCCGGCGTCGAGGTGCTCTTCTCGACCGAGGCCGTCGCGAGCGTGCGCACCGGCAACGTGAAGGGCGAGTTTACCCCCGCCGAGGCTCTCCGCCGCCTGCTCGCCGGCACCACGCTCGTCACTCGCCAGGACGAGGGCAGCGGGATGTTTCTTGTGCGGCGTGCGGAGACGCCCGTGCCGCTCGCCGCCCAGCCTTCCCGGTCTTCCTTGACCGCCACCGCGCGCAGTGACGAGGTCGTCGAACTCAGCCCCTTCGTCGTGCGCGACGACCAGGACGTGGGCTACCTCGCGGCCAACACCCTCGCCGGCAGCCGTCTCAACACCGCGCTTAAGGACACGGCCGCATCCATCTCCGTTTTCACAACCGAGTTCATGTCCGACCTCGGCGCGTTTTCACTCAGCGACGTCGCGCGCTACGCGGTAAACGTCGAGTTCCAGCTCGACGACGACCGCGCCGCCAATCCCAACGGCAACGAGACGGTGAGCGGCTACCAGAGCTACCGCGTGCGCGGCCTGCGCGCCTCCGCCGCGCAGAACTATTTCCGGTGGTCGCTCCCGATCGAGACCGGCATCGTCGAGCGCATCGAGGATTCGCGCGGGCCCAACGCCGTGCTCTTCGGCATCGCCTCGCCCGGCGGCCTGCTCAACTCCGCCACCAAGCGCGCCCAAGTCGGACGCACCTTTCGCGCCGCCACGCTGAGCGCCGGCAGCGACGACTCGTGGCGCGGCGCGCTGGACCTGAACCAGCGGCTCGCCGGCGGCCGCGGCGCGGTGCGGCTCAACACCGTCTTCAATCGGACGAACACTTTCCGCCACTGGCAGTTTCAGGAAACCAAGCTCGCGCACCTCGCGGGCACATTCCGGTTGAACGACCGCACGCAGATCCGCACCGAGGCCCAGCACGGCCAGATCGACAGCAACCAGCCGCGCGCCGACAACCTCTTCAACGCCTTCCTCCTCTGGACC
>JANNEY010000042.1:0-4164 GCA_031379235.1 Opitutaceae bacterium
CCGGCCACGGCGCGGAGCACACAGCCCACCCGAAGCCACTTGTCCCGAAAGAACGCGAGAGACTACGCGCTTGAGGTTTCCCCCTTGCGACCAACGCCGCGCGATTCGCAGACTTGCAGCGATGTCGCATTCGCTCGCGCGCCTCGTCTTCCTCTGCACGGGACTGTTCTTCGCCGCGTTCTTTGTGTGGCCGGTGCTCCAGATTTTGGACGGCGGATTCATTGACGCGGACGGACGGCTGACTTTCGCCTACCTCTTCGCGGTGCGCAGCGACCCGACTTATCTGGGCGGGTTGAGAAACTCCTTTCTGCTCGCGTGCGCGGCGACGACGCTCGCACTGCTCATCGCGCTGCCGCTCGCCGTCGTGAGCGATCGATTCAGGTTTCCGGCCAAGGGACTGCTCGGTTCGCTGGTGCTGGTGCCGATGATTTTACCCCCTTTCGTCGGCGCGATCGGCATCAAACAAATCTTCGGGCAATACGGCGCGGTCAACGCCCTGCTCCATCACCTCGGCCTGCTCGCACCGGGCGCGACCATCGATTGGTTCGCCGCCAATCAGTTCTGGGGCATCGCGGTCGTCGAGGCACTCGCGCTCTACCCGATCATTTATCTGAACGCCGTCGCCGCGCTCGCCAATATCGACCCGGCGCTGGAGGAAGCCGCGCAAAACCTCGGCTGCACCGGCCTGCGGCGTTTTTGGAAGATCACGCTCCCGCTCGTCCGGCCCGGGCTCTTTGCCGGCGGCACGATTGTGTTTATCTGGGCGTTTACGGAGTTGGGCACGCCGCTCATCTTCGACTACGACCGCGTGACGAGCGTGCAGATCTATTACGGCCTGAAGGACATCGGCGCGAACCCATTTCCCTTCGCGCTCGTCGCCGTGATGCTCGCCTGCTCGGTCGCAATCTATGCGCTGAGCAAGACCCTGTTTGGTCGCACCGGCCACGCGATGATGGCCAAGGCCACGAGTGGCGGTGGCCCGCGCGCCCTGCCCCGCGGCCAGGCATGGCTCTGCACCCTGCTTTTCGGCGGCGTCACCTTTATCGCCGTGCTACCGCACCTCGGCGTGATCCTCGTGGCCTTTTCGCAGGACTGGTATCGCACGGTCGTGCCGACCCACTACACGCTGGATAACTTCGCCCTCGCGCTCGGTCACGATCTCACGGTGCCCGCGATCGCGAACAGCCTGAAGTTCGCGAGCATCTCGACGCTCGTCGATCTCGGGCTCGGGCTCGCGATCGCCTACGTCGTGGTGCGCAGCAAAGTCGCCGGCCGGCAAGTGCTCGACTTTCTCGCGATGCTACCGCTGGCCGTGCCGGGGCTCGTCTTGGCGTTCGGATACCTCGCGATGGCGCAGGACGGAAAGTTTTTCGCCTTTCTCAATCCCACGCGCGATCCGACGATCTTGCTCATCATCGCCTACTCCGTGCGCCGGCTGCCCTACGTCGTGCGGTCCGCCGTCGCCGGTTTCCAGCAAACGAGCGTAACGCTCGAGGAAGCCGCCCAAAATCTCGGGGCGCCCCCGCTCAAAGCCATGCTCAAGATCACGCTGCCACTGATCATGGCCAATGTAATTGCGGGCGGGCTGCTGGCGTTTGCGTTCGCGATGCTGGAGGTGAGCGACTCGCTGATCCTCGCGCAAAAGCAGGCGTTCTACCCGATCACCAAGGCGATCATGGAACTGTTTCAACTGCTCGGCGACGGGAAGTTCATCGCCAGTGCGCTCGGCGTGTGGGCGATGGCTTTCCTCGGCGTGACGATCGCCGGCCTGAGTATTTTGCTGGGGAAAAAACTCGGCGCGATCTTCCGCGCGTGACGATACTCCGCGCCTCCGACCATGCCCCAGCTTCTTCTTGTCTCACTCCTCTGGGCGTTTTCGTTCGGGCTGATCAAGCGGCACCTCGGCGGGCTCGACAGCTCGTTTGTCGCGACGGTGCGATTGGGATTGGCGCTGCTGATTTTTCTGCCGCTCGTGCGCTTCCGGGGCGTGGCCCTGAGGACCGCGGCGGCCCTATTGGGCATCGGTGCACTCCAATTCGGCGTCATGTATCTCGCCTACATCGAGAGCTTCCGGCACCTCCGCGCCTACGAGGCGGCACTTTTCACCCTCACGACACCCGTGCTCGTGACGCTTTTTGCGGACGCACTCGACCGCACCTGGCGACCACGGGCGCTGCTCGCGGCGCTGCTCGCTGTCGGTGGCGCAGCGTTCGTCGCCCTAAGATCGACCGACGTAAACGTCACCCTGCTCGGCCTCGGTCTCGTGCAGCTCTCGAACGCCGCGTTTGCCATCGGCCAGGTGCTCTATCGCCGGCTCATGTTACGTGACACAACGCTGCGTGACCGCGATGTGTTTGGGCTGCTCTACGCCGGAGGATTTGCCGTGGCACTCGCGGCCGTGTGGCGCCACGACCTCCCAGTCGACCTCGCGCTGCCGCAGATTTGGGTGCTGCTCTATCTCGGCCTGGTGGCCTCGGGCGCAGGTTTCTTCCTTTGGAACATGGGCGCGACGCGGGTCAGCACCGGCACGCTCGCCGTGATGAATAACGTGAAAGTGCCACTCGCCGTCGCGGTCGCACTCCTCTTTTTCGGCGAAACCGCCGACGTCCCGCGCTTGATCGCGGCTGGTGCGATCATGGCGCTCGCCGTGTGGCTGGTGGAAAAACGCGCCGTGGGGCCGGAAATTAGGAATCCCAAATAGGATCGGATCATCGATCCGTTCTACTCAAGAGGTGATTCCTCACTTCGCTTTCGACTGAAACGTCCGCGTGTGTCCCGTGCTCGGGACCGAGATCGTGTAGCTCTTCCCGTCGGGCGCGACGGACAGCTTGATGATGTTCGCGGTGCACTTCGCCGCCTCGGCGCCGGTAAGATTGCCCTGATTGGCGACAAATTCCGCCGGGGTGTTTTCCTCGGCCGGCACATTGTGGCTTTGATGCAACTGGTAGAACGCCTGCACGGATTTCACCGCCCGCACGGCGGCAAACGTTCCGGCCTGACCGCCCTTTTTCGGGCCGTTGTTCATCACGACCACGGTCGGTTCCAAACTGCGCATCAAGACAGGATGATTGCTCACCTCGAGACCGTGGTGGTTCGTCTGATAGACATCCACGACCCCCGCGAGATTGTAGGGTGCGACTAGTTTCTCCTCAAGATTCCAGGTCAGGTCACCGCCGTCAAAAAAACGAAACGCGCCAAATGAGAGCACGAACACCGCGCTGTTGGCGTTATCGCTCGAGTCGGTGGGTTTCGGCGCTTCCCCGCCAGCGAGCGGATTTTTTTGCCGTTTCTGCGCCGCCGTCGGCTCCACGAATTTTTGATCGGCGGCCAGGCAGCGCAGCTCCAGCTTCGTCGCCCCGGACTTCAGCGGAATCACTGCGCCGGGCGCGAGCGCCGCCCGCTGCGCCGCAATTTCCCGGAACGGTTTGATCTGCGTCTGAAACGACGATTGCGCGCGACCGTCGGGATCCCCCGCCGGAATCGCCCGCTGATGAATGGTGCCAAAGGGAAGCTGCTGCGCCACCTCGGCGGCGCCGCCGAAGTGATCCGTGTGCCAGTGCGTTATGAGCACGTGGTCGAGCCGCGCGAGACCCGCGGCCTTCGCCGCCGCCACAATACGCGCGGGATCGCGGCCGCCGGGATTGCCCGTGTCGATCAGCACCGACTCGCCGGCCGGCGTGACAATCAGCGTTGAACCGCCGCCTTCCGAATCGACCCAGTAAACATCGAGCGTCCCTGTCTGCTGGTCGGCATGGGCGGAAGCAATCGCGAGCGCGAAGGAGATTGTTGCGACGAGCGTCAGGCGGAGCATTTTTTTCATGGGGAAATTTTGATTGATCGCGGAAGCAAGGAAGAGCGGAAACACGGAACGTATCTTTCCGAACTTCCGCTCTTCCGCGTCTCCGCGATTGTCTTGACTGGAGGATGTCGCGGCGCCGTCGGCTCAGCTCGTCGAGTAATACGCGTTGATCTTGTCGGCGACGTCGCGGAAGCCGATGTCTTCGCTGTAGATGATCTTAAATTCCTCAATCGCCGCGTCGTTCTTGCCCATCAGTTCGTAGCAAGTGCCGAGCTCGTAGATCACGTCCTTCTTCGTATCATCCATGGTGCTCAGATCGTTCTTGGCAGTGTTGAGCTGAGCCACGGCGAGATCGAAAAGGCGCT
>JANNEY010000060.1:0-65077 GCA_031379235.1 Opitutaceae bacterium
GACAACGAGCACAATCTTTGGAATGCAAACGAGGTGCTCGCAGTCATCGACCGCCATCCCCATGTCGTCGCTTGGTTCAACGGCCACAATCATGCCGGCAATTACGGTGAGCGAAACGGCGTTCATTTTGTCACCATGCACGGGATGGTGGAGACGGCGGACACGACTGCTTTTGCCGCGGCAGACGTGACGGCTAACCGCATTGTCATCAACGGCCACGGTCGCGAGCCGTCGCGGGAGCTGAGGTTACGCGGATAGAGAAGTCGCGTTGTAGCCCGCCTCGGAGAGTCGTGACGGTCGCGCGTTTCAACTTCCGCCGTTCCCTGCTCTCACGAGCAGGGTTACGCCGAGCCACGCGCCCGCCTCACTTCAGCGCCGCCCACACGCGCTGCACGTCGTCGTTGTCCTCGATCTCCTGCAGGAATTCACCCACCTCGGCCCGGGCGGTGTCGTCGAGTTCGGTAAAGGTCTTGGCGACATAGCCGAGTTCCGCGGTCGTCACGGCCCAGCCGTTTTGCTTGAGCCAGGTCGCGACGGCATGCACGGCGGTGCGGTCCGTCAGGAAACGCGCGCCGGCGTGGCCCTCGGGGATGTCGTCGTTCTGCGCGTGCGTAAGCGGCTCGAATTCATTGGCGCCCGCTTCGATGCCGGCCGCCTCGAGATCGGCCGCGGCATTCGCGTGGTGGGCCTCGACGATGCCGACGTGGTCGAAGAGAAACTTGTTGCTGCCTGCGCCGCCGAGCTGGCCCTTCTTGAATAACACGCGCAGGTCGCTGGAACTGCGGTTGTGGTTGTCGGTCATGACCTCGATAATCACCGCCACCTTGTGCGGCGCATAGCCTTCATAGACGACGTGCTCGAGATTGACGCCCTCACCGCCCGTGCCCGCGCCCTTGGCGATCGCGCGCTGGATCACGTCGCGGGTAACGCTGGCTTTCTTGGCTTTTTCCACCGCGGCGTGGAGCCGGGCGTTGGCCTCGAGGTCCCCACCGCCGAGCTTCGCGGCGACGGTCATTTCCTTGACGAGTTTTCCGACCGTCTGACCCTTTTTCAGGTTAACGATCGCGCGTTTTGCGTGGAGCCATTGACGTCCCATGCGCGCGAGATTGCGAACCGCGGGAGAGCGGGCAACGCCGAAGTTCGGCGATCTAGTGGTGACAGTCGCCGCTGTAGCAAAGCCAGCACATCAGCAGCACAATGACGGAGAAAATCGCGACCAGAATCATGAAGGACCGGGCGGGTGGGTGGGGTGGGTAGAACTAAGCAAATCGACGCAAGCAACCGATCTGGGCGAAGCCAGACAAAATTACGACTCGGCGAAAAATTACCGTCCAATTATTTTTGAACGCACCGCCGGGGCGCAGGCCGGGCCGGGGCTTGCCCTATCAACGCATGCCGGGAACAGACCAGTGCGGCGACCCCGCGCGACCGATCGCTTCGGCATCCGCCGGGGTGACACCGCGCGACGACAAAGCTCGCACTGGCAAACAATACCGCGACTCCGTCACGCCGTTCGTTGACCGAGCCGTCAATTTCGCCTCCGTTGGGCGCGCCGTGTCACGCCTGCTGCCCACCATCGTCACGCCCCCGGCTTTGCCGAAGATCGTAACAACGCCGGCTTTGCCGACCGTTGTCCACCTCGACGCCGATGCGTTTTTCGTGTCGTGCGAACTCGCGCTCCGGCCCGAACTGCGCGGCACCAAATGCGCCGTGGGCGGGCGCGAGCGCGGCATCATCTCTTCGGCCAGCTATGAAGCCCGCGCCTGCGGGGTCTACACGCCGATGCCGACGCAGCGTGCGCTCCGCGTGTGTCCGGACCTCATCATGCTACCGCACACCAGCGGGCTCTACTCCAAGGTCTCACAACAGATGTTCGATCTCTGCGAGACGCTGACGCCCCTCGTGCAGCGCAACTCGATCGATGAGGGATACCTTGACTTGGCGCCGTGCGGCCTGGCGACCGCGGTGGCAATCGAGGCCCGCGTGCGCGCGTTGCAGACGCGCCTTTGGGACGAATTGCAACTACCCGTCTCCTTCGGCTTGGCGAGCAACAAGCTTGTTTCTCAAATCGCGTCCAAACTGCGCAAGCCCCGCGGCTTTGTCGTCGTCCCACCGGGCACGGAGGCGGCCTTTCTCGCCCCACTTTCGCTCGGCAAACTGCCCGGGATCGGATCAAAAACCGAGGCTGCGCTCGCCGCAACCCACGGGCTCAAGCTAATCGGCGACCTCGTGCGGGCGGATGAGGGCAGGCTCGAGGCCGCGTTCGGTTCGAGTTGGCGCGACATGCTCGCCACCGCGCGCGGCGAAGATGATCGCCCCGTTGAGACTGAGCATGACGACGCGAAGAGTTACTCCCAGCAGGAGACTTTCGGTCGTGACATCGCCGACTGCGCGGAGATCGAACGCATTGTGAAGCGCATGATCGACGAGTTGCTGCCGAAAATTCGCGCCGACGGAAAGCACGTGCGGACGATGACGGTGAAAGTGCGTTATCCCGATTTCACGCAAGAGTCGCACGGTCGCAGTCTGGCTTCCGCGACGGATCTGGAGGCGCCATTTTACCCGCTGGTCGAACCGCTATTGCGCGCCGCGTGGCGGAAGCCACGCCCGCTCCGCCTGGTCGCGGTGCGCTTCTCCACCGTTGAGGACGGCGCCGGCCAATTGGAGATGTTTGCGGAACGCGACGAAAAGCGTCGTCGTCTCGCCGGGGTGCTCGACCGGCTGAACAACGCCGGACGCGACGCCGTCGTCCAACATGGCCACCAGCTTGCCAAGCGCCGCCGAGATTCCTAAGCCCTTCGCCCGACCATGCCGATCTACGAGTATTACTGCGCCGACAACCACACGATCTACCAATTCTACGCGAAGACGATCGCGCAGGGCGCGACCACGCCGCGTTGTCCTGCCAATCCCAAGTTTCGTCTGAAGAAAATCGTCTCCGCCTTCGCCATCACGAGCGGCGGTCCCAGCAGCGAGCCGCCGCCCGCGGCTCCGAGCGGCTCCGAATCGACCGACCCGCTGGATGATCCGAAGAACGATGCGACCATCGCGGCGATGGAGAAGGAATTCGACAGCATGGATGAGAACGATCCGAAGGCGATGGGGCGGATGATGCGCAAAATGTCGGATCTCTCGGGCGAAAAAATGGACGGAAAACTCGAGGAGGTCGTGCGCAAACTGGAGGAAGGGACGGATCCCGAATCGCTCGAGGAGCAGCTTGGCCCCATCGACGACGCCGAATCGTCCGGCGATCCCGAGGGTGGAGGCATGGGCCTCGAGCCCGGCATGCCGCCGCTGAAGGAGCCGAAAGAACCGAAGGAGCCGCGCCATCGTTTCAAGGCCCGCACCACGGTGCCACGCCGCGATCCCAAGCTCTACGATTACGAGTGAGAGATGTGCCGCGGTTCGGGAGTAGGGCGGGTTTGTGGCCCGCCCTCGGTGCGAACACTCAACGCGTGAAAGGGCAGGTCAGAGACCCGCCCTACTTTCAATTCAAGGCCGTCTCATCTTTGAACAATCTTCAATCGGAGGCTGCGAATTGATTTTGGTTTTCAGGTGATTCGTGTCTTTCGTCGATTGGTAATGCCTTCACCCGAACTTCTCTCCCGCATCGCCGCGGCCAAACACGCCGTGCTCGCGCAGACCGAATTACTCCACCGCGAGTTTGGCCGCGCGGAGAGCAAATGGAAATCCGACGGCTCGCGTGTCACCGCGGTCGACGTCGCGATCTCCGAGGGAATTTTTCGCGCGCTCGCGACGCAGTTTCCCAGCGATCAGTTTTTCAGCGAGGAACTCGCGGAAACCGATGCGCCAATTCCGGTCACCGCACGCTTCTCGTGGGTCCTCGATCCGATCGATGGGACGAATAATTTTGCCCTTGGCCTGGTGCACTGCGCCATCGCGCTCGCGCTCTGCGAGCACGGCGAACCGATCTACGGCGTCGTTTACGATCTCAGCCGGCGGACCCTGCTGCATGGCGGTCCGGGCTTCGGTGTGTGGGACGGCGACCGGGCGGCCCGGGTGAGCACGACCCCGCACTCGCGCGAAACGCTCTTGGGCTTCCATAGTCCGTTCGACCGCGCGCTCGTGCCGATGGCGAGCGAGCTGCTAGCGCATTTCAAGATTCGCGGCCTGGGCAGCGCCACGTTGCATCTGGCCTATGTCGGCGTGGGATTGCTCGACGGCTGTGTCGATTTCAACGTGAAGATTTGGGATCTGGCCGCCGCCATTCCCCTCGTGCGCGCCGGCGGCGGCGAAGTGCATTTCCTCAACGGCGCGCAGCTGCCGATGCGTGTCTTCGATTTGAAGATGAAGAAAATCCTCTACGTCGCGGGCAGTCCCGCGACGTGCGCGCGCCTGCGGGAACTCATGGCGAAGTAAGGCCGCGCAGTTTGCATCCACTCCGCAGCGCGATCCAAAGCGGCACGATCCCGAACACGCCAAAGGCACAGTCGATCAGGCGCCAGTAGAACGGAATTCCGCGAATCGCCCCGCAGGTCAGCGCGAATGGCACGACGAGCAGGCACGCGACCATCCCGACGCGAATCACGCTGTGGTGCGCGCCGGGCTCGCGAAAGGGCGCGATGAAGAACAGCGCGATGATGAGGTGGCCGAAGGCCAGCCAGTCGGTGCCGTAGGCAATGAACGGATAGCGCGCGTAGGTGGTCGCGAGGCCTTCGCGCACCAGCAGGAGCCAGTGCGACAGGCCCGTGTAGTTCACGGCCGCCGCTTCGGCCGGCAGGCCGAACCAAGCGCAGAGCAGCTGCAGCTCCTTCAGAAGGGGAAACGCGGTGATCCCGCTCAGCACCAAACCCCCGATAAAGACGGCGAGGCTGACTCGGGTCGTGCGCCGGAGTTTCAGGATTTCAGTCTCGGCCGCCATACCGCCGTCCTTTCACGCCGGATCAGACCTGATAGGTTTTCATGGGCACCGGATCCAGGATGCGCGTGTTCGGCATCGCGGCCGACAGCTTCTCGTTGAACCACGCCCGCGCCGGCGGATCGCCGTGCGTGAGGACGACGCAACGCGCCCCGGTCTGAATCGCGAACTCGGCGAGTTCCTCGCGGTCGGCGTGACCGCTGAGCTCGAAGCGCTCGACGCGCGCGCGCACCTTGGCTTTCACGTTGGCGGTCTTGAACAGAAATTCATCGCCCGCCTTGGCCAACAGCAGTTGTCCGCCGGGGGTATCGGGATCGCAGTAGCCGACAAAGCCGATGGTGTTGCGCGCATGGCCGACGAGCCCGGACGCGAACGCATAGCTCGGCGTGCGTTCGACCATCATGCCCGAGCTCACAACGTAGATCGCGTTTTGCTGGGGATCCTCGCCGGCGGGAATTTTGCGGGGCGTGGGCTTGACCTTGAGATCCTTCAGGATCGACCGGCTGAACTGCACGTGCTTCGTCTTGCGGGCGATTTCGTCGAAATAATCCGCGAGATCGACCCCGAGGCCGCCGGTGTAGATCGGACACTCGACGAGGCGGCCGAATTTCCGCGCGTCGTGGAGGATCGAAAAAACTTCCTGCATGCGCCCGAGCGCGAAGACCGGCAGTAAGAACGACCCACCACGCTGAATGGTTTCGTTAATCGAGGCGACGAGCCGGGCGACTTCGTTGACACGTTCCTTGCCCGGGGCGCGTTCGGTCGAGCCGCGCGTCGTCTCCGTGACCAGGGTGTCGAAGTGGCCGGCGGGAAACTTGGCGCCGGGCAGCGTGCGCTGGTTCTCGAACAGCACGTCGCCGGTGAAGAACAGGTTGCGGCCCTTGTGCCGAATCTCCACAGCGGCCGCGCCCACCACGTGGCCGGCGGGATGGAAAATGATCTCGATGTCGTCCTTCGCGCCGCGGAAATGCTTGGCATGGCTGAAGGGCAGCCCGGAGATCCGTTTACCGCAGCGATCGACCTCGTCGTGGGTGAAGAGCGGGTAGTCGGGGATATTATCCTCCTCCTTCTGCCGCAGCATCACGTTGGCGGAGTTGTGCAGCATCCGCTCGATGAGCATCCGGCTCGACACCGTCATGATCACGGGCGTGTTGGGATGCTCGCGCATGACGACGGGCAGGCTGCCGATGTGATCGAGATGGCAGTGCGTGATGATGATGAGATCGAGCGTAACGCCCCGCAGCGCCTTAAGATCCGGAGTGGCGGCGCGGCCGACCTTCTTCGGATGCAGGCCGCAATCGAGGAGGATGTTGAGGTCGCCGAGCTGGAGAAACAGCGAGTTGGCACCAATGCCGCCGTCGCGGTTCAAATCTGTGAGCTTCATTAAAGGATCAACCAAGCACGAGAACCGGGCGGAGAACCAGAACCAATTTCTGGAGACGCGGAGCGCCAACCCAACTTCGCCCGCCTTATCGGGATTTAGAACCTATCCGAATAACCCCACCGCGCAGATATGCCAACGTCGGGAGGGCGAGGTGTCCCGCCGAGCCGCCTGCGCACGCCGGCTCATCGGGGACGATTCGCCCTACCTTGCGCAGCGGATGTTCGGATCGGTTCTTAGCCGGGACTCAATTTGATTCGTTGTTCCAGTGCGGCGAAGCCATTGGTGGCAATTCACCTAGATCGATTCGTCGCTGTGCTCCTCGTGATGACGACGCCCCTTCGAAGCGACCTATGGCCCAACCTCGGCGGCGAATTGACTTTGGCGGACGCGGCGCGCACGGCACACCTTGGCCTGCGAGGCGGCCAGTGATCACAGGACCGCGCCCGAACTTTCTGCGCGGGCGGCCGTTTAGGCCAAGAACAGCCCAGCGTGTGCGGTCAGTCTACCCCTGCGGGATCGTCATCTCGAAGGCGGGCAGGAGCACGTGCACGGGCTGCCCGAACTCGTCGACGCCGTGAAAACTCCCTTCGGCTGAGGCATCCTCGCCCGTCACGTGGTAACTATTGTAGGAGAACTGTTCGCCCGGAGGGAGGCGCGGTGTCTCGCCGACGATTTTATCGCCCTCGATCACGAGGCGCGTGCCGTCGGCATGCAGCACGACCCATTTGCGCCCCAGCAGTGTGACCGTGCGGTCGGATCCATTGTGGATCGTGATGAAGTAAACGAAGGCGTGCGGCTTGTCGGCCGGGAGACTGGCCCCGCCGAAGTGATGACACAGTTTGTCGAGGCGGGCGGTGAGACCGGACAGTTCGCGGGATTTGGACACGGCAACACCAAACCCGAAAAACGATTTTCTGAAAGCTGCAAATTCCGCCACGGCCGAATCCGGGGCGTGATGGTGAGCCCGGCGCAGCCGGGGTGGGTGGCGGTTCCGCCGAAATTTCGGATGGCGTGTGATCTCGCGGCGCGCGTCGCGCAGACAAATCATGCGGCACGGTAAAATTGCGCTTTGCGCGGAGGCGCTTTCGCGTTTCATCGAACGCACATGGCCAAACTCGCCCTTCTCTCCGTCTCCGACAAGCGCGGTCTCGTCGAATTCGCCACCGCGCTCGTGCGTGAGCACGGTTACACGCTCCTTTCGACCGGAGGCACGGCAAAACTGCTCGCCGAGAAGGGCCTGCCCGTCACCGAGGTGAGCCAGCACACCGGATTCCCGGAAATCATGGAAGGCCGGGTGAAGACATTGCACCCGAAGATTCACGGCGGTCTGCTTTGCCGTCGCGACAAGGCCGATCATCTCGCGCAGGCGGCGAAGAATGACATCGCGCTGATCGATCTCGTCGTGGTGAACCTCTATCCCTTCGAGCAGACGGTGGCGAAACCCGGCGTGCATTTTGAGGAGGCGATTGAGAACATCGACATCGGCGGACCCTCGATGCTGCGCAGTGCGGCAAAAAATCACGAGAGTGTGACCGTGCTCTGCGACCCGGACGATTACCCGCGCACGCTGGCCGCATTCGCCGACGCGACCAAGCTGCCGGAGCTGCGCCGGCAGCTCGCGCTGAAAGTTTTCCAACGCACCGCGACCTACGATGCCGCGATCGCGCGCTACCTTGAGGCGCAGGCGAACGAACCGGATCTTGAGGCCCTGAGCGGTTTTCCTGCATCGCTCTCGCTCTCGTGGAAGAAGGCGCAGGCGCTGCGCTACGGTGAGAATCCGCACCAGAAAGCTGCACTCTACGGCACGTTTCACGAGCACTTCGCACAGCTCCAAGGGAAGGAACTTTCCTACAACAATATTTTGGACATCACGGCGGCGACTTACCTCATCGGAGAGTTCGAGCGCCCGACGGTCGCGATTCTCAAGCACACTAATCCCTGCGGCGTCGGCAGTGCCGACAACCTGATCGACGCGTGGGAAAAGGCCTACGCCACGGATCGGCAGGCGCCGTTTGGCGGCATCATCGTCGTCAACCAGACGCTCGGCGAGGACCTCGCGAAAGCCATCGCGGAAATTTTCACCGAAGTGATCATCGCGCCGCGGTTCAGCGACGAGGCGATGGCGATTTTCGCGAAGAAGAAAAATCTCCGCCTTATGATCGCCAAAGGCGGCATCGGCGCGGATGCCCTCCAGGAAATCCGCTCCGTCGTGGGCGGTGTGCTCGTGCAAGACCGCGATCGCACGCTGGGGAATGTGCGCGAGTTCAAGGTCGTGACCAAGCGCGAGCCGACGGCGGACGAATGGGCGGCAATGATGTTTGGCTGGAAAGTCGGCAAGCACGTGAAGTCGAACTCCATCGTCTATTGTCGCGGCGAACAGACGCTCGGCGTGGGCGCGGGCCAGATGGCGCGCGTGGACAGTTCGCGCATTGCGGTGTGGAAGGCTGGCGAGGCCAAGCTCGACCTCCGTGGCTCCGTCGTGGCGAGCGAGGCGCTGTTTCCCTTTGCCGACGGTCTGATCGCCGCCGCCGAGGCCGGGGCGACCGCGGCGATTCAACCCGGCGGTGCCATCCGCGACGCCGAAGTGATCGCGGCCGCCGATGCGCGCGGGATGGCGATGGTGTTTACGGGCTCGCGGCACTTTAAGCACTGAGGTATTTTCCTCGTAATCCCATGAAACGATTAACCCTCTTGGCCCTATTGGCGGCAGCCCTAGCGCTTGCTGGCTGCTACACCAATCCCGTCACCGGCCGCAAATCGCTCGCGCTGCTCTCGCAGTCCGAGGAGATGAAGCTCGGCGCCGATTCATTTCAGCAAATTCGTCAGAAGGAGAAAGCCTCTACCGATGGCGGCAATAACGCCCGCGTGGCCCGCGTGGGCCACCGCATCGCCACCGCGGTGGGCAATGATCTGCCGGACGCGAAGTGGGAGTTTGTGGTTTTCGAGTCAAACGAGCTGAATGCCTTCGCGCTGCCCGGCGGTAAGGTGGGCGTTTACTCGGGTCTGCTCAAGCTGGCGGAAAGTGACGCCGAGCTCGCCATCGTGATGGGCCACGAGATCGGCCACGTGACGGCGCGGCACGGTAACGAGCGCATGTCCGAGGCGATGGTCATCAACGGGGTCAGTGCACTGGCCACCGTCGCCGTCGAGACGACCACGACCGATCCGCAGAAGAAGCAGCTTTTTGATCTGGCCTACGGCGGCGCGACGGCGCTCGTGACGGTCGGACGCGTGCTCCCGCACTCTCGCGCCAACGAGAGCGAGGCCGATCGCATGGGCGCGGTCTATGCGGCGCGGGCGGGCTACGACCCACGCGCGTCGGTCACGTTTTGGCAGAAGATGATGGCGCAAAAGCAAGCGGCCGGCGCCAAGTCCGGCGACAAGATGAGCGCGCTGATGTCCACGCATCCGGCGGACGAAAAACGCATCGCCGACCTGAAGGCGCTCATGCCGACCGTCGTGCCGGTCTACGAGCAGAACAAGGGGAAATTTCAAAACTAGGAGAGGGTTTGGCCTTAGAACCTATCCGGATACCCCACCGCGCAGGAATGCCAACGTGGGTAGGGCGAGGCGTCCCGCCGAGCCGCCTGCGCACGACGGCTCACCGGGACGGTTCGCCCTAACTTGTGCCGCGGTTATTCGGATAGGCTCTTAGCCCGCCTCGTGAGAGTCGCGTGAAGCGTTTACGCCGCGGTGCGAGCTGAAGCCTCACGTTAACTGAAACGTCCCTGCTCTCACGCGCAGGGTTACAAAACCGCCGGCCCATTTTCCCTTGGCGCGCATGGGCGTTTTACGCCACCGTCACCGGATGTTCGATCCCGTAGAAAAACTGAAGGAGTTCATCCGTCACCCGAGCGTCTCGACCGATCCGAAGGCTCATGTCGGGATGAAGGGTGCACAGGAATTTATCGCGGGGCTGCTGGGCTCGCTCGGGTTCGCGGTGGAGGTGGTCGCCACGGAAAAACATCCCATCGTGTTCGCGGAGCGCGACGGGGACCCGAGCTGGCCGCACGTGGTGATCTATGGGCACTACGATGTGCAGCCGGCCGATCCACTGAATCTTTGGAAGACGCCGGCGTTTGAGCCGACGATTGTCGGCAATCGCATCTACGGCCGCGGGGCCGCCGACAACAAGGGGCCGCTCCTGACCAATGTCGCGGCGGTGGCGCAGGCACTCGAGGCGAACCCCAAACTGCCGCTGCGAATCACGTTTTTGATCGAAGGCGAAGAAGAGATGGGCAGCCCCAGCTTCCCAAAATTTCTCGAACGCTTCGCGCCGAAACTGCGCGCGGCGGATTTCGTCTATTTGTCCGACACGGCGCTGCCGAACGAAAATCAAGTCGTCATCACGGCCGGTTTGCGCGGCCTGGCGCTGTTCGACGTGCACATCACGGGACCGAAGGGCGACCTGCACTCCGGGCTGCACGGCGGCGTGCTGCGCAATCCGATTCAGGCGCTCGCGGAGATTATCGCGACGCTGCACACCCCCGAAGGGCGCGTGAACGTGCCGGGTTTCTACGACGCCGTGCTCGACGTGCATCCGTGGGAGCGCGAGGAGCTGAAGAAACTGGGCGCCGACGAAAAGGCCTACGCGGAGTTTCTCGGGATCGACACGTTTTATCCGACGCCGGGGTTCTCGCCCTTCGAGTCGTCACGGTTTCAACCGACACTCGAATTCAACGGCATCGGCGGCGGCTACCAGGGCGAGGGCACGAAGACCGTGATTCCGAGCAAGGCCTTCGCCAAGATTTCGTGCCGGCTCGTCCCGAACCAAAAGCCGGACGTGATCAAGAAGCTCGTGATGGATGCGATTCGGGCGCGCACGCCCAAGGGGGTGAAGTTGGAGTTCGTCGATCAGCACAAGGGTGAGGTCTACGTGGTCGTGCCCCCGGGGCGGTCGAACACGCCTAAGGATCAATCGCCGGTGCTGGCCCGGGCCTTTCGCGCCACCGATCAGGCGGTCACGGAAGTCTGGGGACGTCCGCCCATCTATCTGCGCGAGGGTGGCAGTGTGCCGATTATCTCCGACATCAAGCGCGTGACCGGACTCGACTCGGTGATGTTTGGTTTGTTTCTCCCGGAGGATAATCTGCACGCGCCGAACGAGAGTTTTAATTTGGACGTGATGAAGAAGGGGATCGAGACGACGCGGCGGATGCTGGTCGCACTGGCGCAAGGGTAGGGGCGGAGTCGCGGGCCGGTGTGCTTCATCGCCGCCCCTATAGCAGTTTTTTCAAAACGAATTGTCATCGCGAGGTGCGCGAAGCGCGCCGTGGCGATCCAGCTGGATTGCTTCGTCGCCGCGCAGGGCGCGGCTTCGCGCAATGACAGAATTTGAAAACACTCCCTAAAGAAAAACGCCCCGGAAAAATCCGGGGCGTTTTCGTAAAGTGGAAATCAGGCGACACTCACATGGTCTTGCCCTTGGCCGGCGCGTTCGGGTCGAACGGCGGCTGCGCCCCTAGGGGCATCGCACCACCAGCGGCGGCGGGATCGACGACCACGAGATCGACGCGGCGATCCTTGGCCATCGTCGCATCGTCCGCGTTCTTCGCGGCTTCGAGGCTGCCTTTGGAGAGCGTCTCAAGACGTGCGACCGGCACGCCGAGGGTAACAAGATACTTCTTCGCGGCGCTCGCGCGGCGGTCGCCGAGGCTCAAATTGTATTCTGCGGTGCCACGCCAGTCTGCATGCCCTTCGAGGATGAGGCGGTGGGTGGGATTCTTGTCCAAGTATTCCTTGGCGGCTTTCAGTTTCTCGCGCTCAGACGGCTTGATTGATGATTGGTCGAAGTCGAAGTAAACCGTCTGGGCTTGGAGCGCGGAACGATTCTGACCAGCGGCGTCGAACATGCTGTCGCGCGTCTGAAACACGCCTGCGTTCGGATCGAAATTCGCATTCGTGACACCGGCGGTGTTCGTCACGTAACCACTGGGTCCGATCGCCGTCTGACTCGGATCTGGCCGCGTGGGTTTCTTAGTGCAGCCCGCGAACACGAGCGCGGCGCCGGCGAGGACGAGGGAGAGTTGTTTCGAGACGAGTTTCATGAGAGGAGGAGGACGGGACGGTTAAAAGAGCTATGGGGCAACCGCGCGGCGGGCGGCAAGATTTTTAGCCCGGAAATTTCACACCGGTTGTTCACACGGGCGGAAGTGAGCGAGCGCCCCGCTCGGGTCGAGTCGATCGCGAGCGAGACTCACGTCGTTTTCTTCGGTTCGATGAGACCAACATCCAAGGCGTAGCGTGTGAGACTCGCGACGTCGTGGAGGTTCAGCTTGCCCATGAGATTGGTGCGGTGGTTGTCCACGGTCTTCACGCTGATGCCGAGCTTGGCGGCAATCTCGCGCGTGCTGTGGCTCTCGGCGACGAGCTGAAGGATCTCACGCTCCCGGGCCGTAAGGAAATCGTGCGTGCTGCTGCTGGCAGGATTGGCCACGACGTTGCGGAGGAGGGCCACGACGGCCGGGCCGAAGTAGGTGCCGCCGTTGGCGACGGTTTCCAAACCCTTCTTGAGCTCGAACAGCCCGGCGGTCTTTTCGACAAAGCCATGCGCGCCGGCTTCGAGCATTTCGCGGATGAGAACGGGGTTTTCGTGACCGGAGAAGATCAACACGCGCATCTGCGGCAGCTTTTTGGAAACGCGACGGAGGATATCGACGCCGTTGAGGCCGGGAAGCTTGGCGTCGAGGACGCAGATATCGGGATTTGTTTCGATACAGAGCTGGACGGCGGCCTGGCCGTCGCCCGCCTCGCCAACGATTTGGAAGCTGGCGTCGAGCCTCAGGATATCGGCCAGCATTTCCCGAATGGCGGTCTGGTCTTCGATAATCACGAGGCGTTTCATAGTGGTGGATGGCGCCGGCCTGGTGGGTCGACCGGGATTCGAACCCGGAACCAACAACTTAAAAGGATGCTGCTCTACCATTGAGCTATCGACCCCCGAGCCAAGCGAACGGTGAAAATGGGTTTTCGCAGCGCGGGTTTGCAAGAAATTTCTCCCTCGGCAGATACGCCCGACCATTGACCGGCTTGCGCGCCGCACCTATCCACGCGAGATTCCGCCAAGATTCGTGGGAACAATTCAAACATATACCAATCAGAGCGAGGCGGAACGCATGTCCGCCAAAGCCCAAGAAGTCGCCCTGGATCGTCTGCTGGTTGATCGCTTTAAGAGCGGTGACCAGAAGGCGTTTGATGAAATGGTCTCCCGATACTGGGATCGGATCTACGCAATGGTGCACCAGCTCTTGCGCAACCAGCAGGACGCCGAGGAGGTCACGCAAGACGCTTTCATCCGCGCTCATCGAGGTTTGGTCAATTTCCGCGGCGATTCGGCCTTCTCCACTTGGCTCTACCAGATCGCCACCAATCTCGCGCGCAACCGTTACTGGTATTGGTGGCGGCGCAAGCGGGACAAGTCCGTCTCCTTCGATGCCCCCCTGAGTTCGGAAAACGACATGACCCTCGCCGACGTGATCCCCGCCGAAGTCGAGTCCCCCGATGATATCACCGTCACACAGGAGTTCGTGGCCCGCATCGGCAAAGGGATGGAACGCCTTTCCACCAAACACCGCGAGATCCTCGTCTTGCGGAACATCAAAAACATGTCCTACGAAGAAATTGCCTCCATTCTGGGCATCTCCGTCGGAACCGTAAAAAGCCGGATTGCCCGCGCGCGCGAAAGCCTGCGGTCCAAGCTCGGCGAAGACTTCAAATGAAAGACCAAGAGTTCATCGAACTGCTCAACCTTTACCTCGATCACGAGATCTCCGCGGGGGATGCCGCGCGACTCGAGGCCGAGGTGCAGGCCAGTGCGTCACGCCGTGCGCTCTACACGCAATATTGTCGGATGCAGAAAGCCTGCACGGCGCTCGGAGCTGACTTCCGCGCCGCTAACGAAGTGGCTTTCGATCCGGGTGTCGCCGCTCGGGAGCGGGCGCGGAGCCAGCGCCAAGCCGCTATTTATGGCTTCGGGACCTTTGCTGCGGCGGCGGCGTGCGTGGCATTTATTTTGATTGGCCGAGGCCGCCCGACCGCAACCGAAGCTGCGGGCAGCCGTCCCGTTGAAATCTCGGCCGTAGTCACTCCGGCAGCCGCGATCGCCCCGCGCACCGGCGGGATTGTGCAGCGCCCCATGATGGTCGCCGATCCGTTGTTGCTTTCGGGCCGCCACCATGGGGAAGCCGAGCTTGCCATGGTGGTGCACCAGACGCCGGAAAGCTTGGCGTGGATTCAAGGGGTGCAGCTCGCGCCACTGCAACTTGGCGTGGCCGCCGCGGAGCTTCGCTTCGATACGTCGCCGACGACGCTCCGGCCCGAGGCACGGACACTCGTAACGTCACCCGCGACAGCCGAGAAGACTGTGGAGATGACAGCGTTTCGCTTCGAGAAATAATCTCGGCGTCTCGGCACATACTTCGAGGCGGCGCACCAAGCGCCGCCTTTTTTGTGCCTCGTTTCTACTTAACCGCTGAGCGCGCGCTTAATGAGTGCCTCAGTCGTCGCTGAGGCACCGAGCGCGAGGGCGCCGCGGCGCACCGCTTGGTCGGCATCGGATGCCTTGTAACCCAGAGCGGTGAGAGCCGAGACCGCATCGCGGTGAGAATTCGCCGCGGGTGGTGACTCACCGGGGGAGGAGGGCGCCGATGCCGCGTCAACACTCGCGGTGCCGCCGAGCTTCGCCTTCAATTCCACAACGAGGCGCTCCGCCGTCTTTTTCCCGATGCCGGGAGTCTTCGCGAGGGTTGCAAGGTCGCCGGACCGAATTGCGCCCTCAAGCGAGGCGAGCGAGAGCCGGCTCATGATGCCGAGCGCGCCTTTGGGGCCGACCCCGGTAACGTTTTCAATCATGAGGCGGAAAAAATCGCGCTCCGCCGGCAAGGAAAAACCGTAGAGCGTCTGTGCATCCTCACGGTAGATGACGAGCGTGTGGAGTTTCACTGTCGCGCCCGGCGGCGGCAATCGTTCAGCCGTAGTGACGGGCACGTTTACCTCGTAGCCAAAACCATTGAGCTCGATGATCGCATGGAGCGGTGTTGCCGCTGTGAGCGTGCCCTGAATTGAAGTAATCATCGCGCCGGCGGGTAAGCGTTGCCTGGGCTTATTGCAATCCGAGCACGTGCTGCATGTCGTAGACGCCGGGCTTCTGCGTCACAACCCATTGCGCCGCCCGCAATGCACCGCGGGCGAAAATGCCGCGGTCGCTCGCTTTGTGCGTAAGTTCCAAACGCTCGCCGAGCGCGGCAAACAACACGGTGTGATCGCCGACGACATCGCCGCCGCGCAGCGAGTGGATGCCGACCTCGGTCGAAGTGCGTTCCCCGGTGATGCCTTCGCGGCCGTGGCGCAAAGCCTGCGCGTCGAGCTTCCGCTCTTCCAAAATAATCTCGAGGAGACGGGCGGCCGTGCCGCTGGGGGCGTCCTTCTTGAACCGATGATGCATCTCGATCACCTCGGCATCGTAATCGGCGCCGAGGATAGCCGAGGCACGGCGGGTGAGAGCGAAGAGCAGATTCACGCCGACGGAGAAATTGCCCGCCCACACACACGGGATCTTCGCGGCGAGCGCGAGGAGTTTTTTCTTTTCCTCCGCCGTGTGGCCAGTGGTGCCGAGCACGACGGGCTTGCGCTGCGCGACGGCGAATTCGAGCAGTGAATTCGTCGCCAGATGCGAACTGAAATCCACCACCACATCACATTTTGCGAGAGGCGCCGTAATGTCGTCCCCGACATCGACGGAGCCCACGACCGTGAGCCCCATGGCCTTCGCCGCGTCGGCGACTGCGTGCCCCATACGACCCCGGCCACCGTTGATCAGAACTTGGAGTGCCATGGCGTGCGTGGACTCAATCAAGGGTGGCGAGCACCTTTGCTAGGGCCTGCGCATTGGCCCCGCTCATTTCGCATAGCGGCGAACGCACTTCATCCGAAGCGATGATACCGGCCCGCACAAGCGCAGCCTTGATCGGCACGGGGTTCGGCTCGATGAACAGCGTCTTGAACGCCGGGTAGAGCGTGCGATGAATTTTTGCGGCCTTCGCGAAATCGTTGGCCAGCGCGAAGCGGACCATCTTGCCGATTTCGCGCACGTAGAGATTCGAGGCCACGCTGATCACGCCCTCGGCACCGACCGACATAAAGGGCAAGGTGAGCGAATCGTCGCCACTCAGCACCGTGATGTCCTTGCCGAGCGCCTGCTTTAATTGATCAACGCGATCGACGCTGCCGCCGGCTTCCTTGATCCACGCGACATGTTTGTATTTCGCGCGCAAGCGTTCGACCACACTAACGCTAATCTCGATGCCGCAGCGCCCGGGAATCGAGTAGAGGATGATCGGCTTGTCAGTGGAATCGGCGATGGCGGCGAAGTGCCGGAAAAGTCCTTCTTGGCTCGGCTTGTTGTAGTAAGGCGCGACCACGAGCATCGCATCAGCGCCGGATTCGTGTGAAAGCTTTGTAAGGTGCAGCGCCTCGTAAGTGGAATTCGAGCCCGTTCCGGCGATCACGGGGACGCGGCCGCGGGCCTCCGCGATGACGCACCGGATCACGTCCATATGCTCCTCGTAACTCAGGGTGGGCGACTCTCCCGTCGTGCCGACGGGCACGAGGCCGTCGATGCCACCCTTGATTTGGTGCACGACGAGTTTCCTGAGGTCATCATAGGAGACCTGGCCGTCGCGAAACGGAGTGGCGAGAGCTGTGATAGTGCCGGTGAGCGGACGCAGTTTCATGTAAAACGGGCAATGAAGCCTTGCGGAACTGACGACGGCGAAATAAGGAATCGCAACGCTTTTTTGCCCATGTCCACGAGCAGCGCCATAACACCGCACACCGAAATGCTGAACGATCTGCTCAAGCTCGCCGTGGACAGTGGCGTGAGTGACGTGATCGTGAAGTCCAATAAACCCGGCTACGTCCGCATCGCCGGCCGCCTAAAAGCCGTGGACATGGATCCGATTTCCTGCCCGGAGGCGGAGGCGTGGGTGTGTGAGCACGTGCCGCAAATTTTTCGCGCCAAGTGGGACGACGAAGGCCAGGTCGATTTCGCCTATGCCGCCGAGGGCATCGGACGTTTCCGCGTCAACGCCTTTCATCAGCGCGGGCTCGTCAGCATCGTGATGCGCCACGTGAAGAGCACGGTGCCGAGTTTTGATCAGCTCAATTTGGGCGACACGGCCGCGGCGTTGATGAAACTCGCCGAGGCCAAGGACGGCATCCTCCTCGTCTGCGGCGCGACCGGCTCGGGCAAAAGCTCGACCATGGCGGCGATGCTCAACTGGGTGAACCAGACGATGGACAAACACATCGTCACGATCGAGGACCCGATTGAGTATACGTTTCAGGACGACAAATCGCTGTTTCAGCAGCGTGAAATCGGACTCGACGTGCCGAGCTTCTCCCTCGCGATCAAATCCGTGCTGCGCCAAAATCCCGATATCATCCTCATCGGTGAAATGCGCGACCGCGAGACATTCGAGACCGCGATCAGCGCGGCGGAGACAGGGCACCTAGTTTTCTCGACGATGCACGCGGCGACCGTGGCGCAATCGCTCACGCGCCTCTTTGAATTTTTCCCCGCTGAGGAAGTCGTTCAGGCCCGGCGCGCCATCGCGGGCTCGTTGCGCGGTTTCATCTGCCAGAAACTCATCCCGACGATCGAGGGCAACAACCGCGTGCCGGCCAATGAAATCCTTCACGCTGACGCGACGGTGCGAAACCTCATCCTCGAAGGCCAGAACGAGCGCATCCAAAGTCTCCTCGAAAGCAATGCGGACTCCGCCACGTTTTCTTTCAACAAGGATCTCTACCGGCTCATCAAGGCCGGGAAGATCAGCAAATCAGACGGTCTCAAGTTCTCCCCGAATCCGCAGCAGTTGGAGATGAACCTAAAGGGGATCTTCATCAAAACTTGAACGCGCGCTTCCCGTGCTGGGGCCGCGGGGCCTTTCTGGTCGCCCAGCTGATCGGCGCGGGGGTCACCAGCTTGTGCGCCGCGGAGAGCGCAGCTGCGGACGGATTCGAGAAAGTCCGCAAAGAAATCGAAGCGACCAAGACGGAACGTGCACAGGCTGCGCCAACTGGAGCGGGCCTGTCATCGGCTGCACCACCCGACTGGCAGGGGCCGGCGACCGTGCCGCCATTTGCGGCGAGTCCGCTGCGGAAAGCGACCGCGCGAGAGACCAATTCTTCCCATTGGCTCGTGGAAGCGATGAACCGAACCGACTCTTCGCCCAGTGTAAATGGCGTCGGTGACCCCCGGGGGCGCCCCGGCGATGATTTGAAGGGGCTGCCGGAGAAAAATACGGCCCGCAATACCGGCGCGGAGAAAGCGGCCACCGGAGCGGATCTAAGGGAATTAAGGCCGCTCGCTGGGGAGGCCGCTGCGCGGGATCCGTTTGCGCGGTTCCTTGGGGGCTGGATGACGCCGCAGGACTACGCGCTCCTCAAGCCGGTGGCGGCAGGTGAATCTTCTCCGCGTGCTGCAAACCGCGACACGGGTAGCGGATCGCCTTCGTTCAATGGGCGAACACCCGAACTTTCAACTTCGATCCGAACGAGTGGCGGCGCGGAGCCCCCGAAAAAGAATGCTGCACCGCCGGCGCCGCGGGAGAATCCCTATCTGCAGGTTCTCGCCCCGTCGGCCATCGCGCCCGGCGCTGTTCTAGCCGCACCCAAGCCCCCGATTTTTTCAGCGCCGCGCCCGGCCGCCGCGACGAATGTAATCCAACCCGTAACGACGAGCCCGCCGCCCAAGGGCCCGGATTTTCCTGCGGCCATCGACGACGAAAAGTATTTCAAACAGCTCAAACGTTTTTAGGGCTTGGATTCGCCGGGTGCGATCTGTTGTGTGGCGCGTTTCTATCATGGCGTTGGCACTTTTATTTGCAGGACAGGGAGCCCAAAAGGTCGGCATGGGGCGGTCGCTCTACGAGCAATCGGTGGCGGCGCGCGCGCTTTACGACGAGGCAACCAGCGTGCTGGGGTGGGACTTGAAGAAACTCAGCTTCGAGGGACCCGAAACCGAACTCACGCTGACGAAGGTGTGCCAGCCGGCGCTATTTGTGCATGGTCTGGCATTGCTCGCCGCGCTGCGTGAGCAAGGTAAAGTGGGCGCTGGGGAGCCGCGCTTGGCGCTGGGGCTCAGCTTGGGTGAGGTCACCGCCTATTGCGCCGCCGGAGTTTTTGATTTTGCCACGGGCCTACGCATCGTGGCGGAGCGCGGTCGTCTGATGCAGCAAGCCTGCGAGCAGACCAGCGGGAGTATGGCGGCGATCATTGGCGAGGAGCGGGGCAGGGTGGAAGAACTCTGCCGTGATTTCGACATCGAGGCGGCAAATTTCAACGCTCCCGGCCAGATCATTGTGTCGGGTGAAAAAACGAAAATTACCGCGGCCGTGGCCGGGGCGAAAGAGCGGGGCATGAAAAAGGTGATGCCGCTCAACGTCGCCGGGGCTTACCACTCGCGGTTGATGGAGCCCGCCCGCGCGGCCTTTGCCGCCTATCTGGAGCCGATTGCTTTTGCTGCGCCTAAACTGACCGTGTTCACCAACACGACCGGGCAGGCGGTGAGCGATCCTGCCGCGATTAAGACGGCTCTCGTGCGTCAGGTGGTGTCGTCGGTGCGCTGGGAAGAGTGCATGCGCACCGCGGCGGCTACGACGCCAGAGTTCTGGGAATTGGGGCCGGGTGGGGTGCTCGCCGGTCTGGCGCGCCGCACCGACAAAACTTGGACCGTGAAAAGCTTTTCTGAATTCGCCGACGTGATCGGCATACCGAACAAGGATGATCCTCGAGGCTATCGTGATTAGTCCCCGGTTTCTTCCTCATTCCTGATGCCTTCCAAATACACCCGTAATTTTTGCATCATCGCGCACGTCGACCACGGCAAGACCACGCTCTCCGATCGTCTGCTTGAGCACACGAACACCGTCGCGATGCGCGTCATGACCGCCCAGCATCTCGATTCGATGGATCTAGAGAAGGAGCGCGGCATCACGATCAAGTCGCATCCGGTCACGATGACCTACCGCGCGAAGGATGGGCACACCTACAAGCTCAACCTCATGGATACGCCGGGCCACGTGGACTTCTCCTACGAAGTCTCGCGCAGTCTCGCGGCGTGCGAGGGCGCGGTGCTGCTCATCGATGCCGCACAGGGCGTCGAAGCCCAGACGGTGGCCAACGCGCACCTCGCCGTGGGGCAGAACCTCAAAATCATTCCGGTCATCAACAAAATCGACCTGCCGAGCGCCAACCTCGATCTCTGCGTGCGCCAGCTGGAAGATATTCTCACGATTCCGGCCGAAGAGGCGATTCTCGCGAGCGGCAAGTCGGGCATTGGCATCGTCGACATTCTCGAGGCTGTCGTGACCCGCGTGCCTCCGCCGCGCTGGGCAACCTATCCCCAGATGCGCGCGCTGGTGTTCGATTCACTCTACGATTCCTATCGTGGATGCATTGCCTATGTGCGCGTGTTTTCCGGCACGATCAAGGCGGGCGACATGATGATGCTGATGAGCACAGGCCAGAAGGCCGAAGTGAAGGAAGTCGGCGTCTTCATGCCGAAGATGGAGAAGATCGCGTCGCTCGGCACCGGCGATGTCGGCTACATCGTTTCAAGCATCAAGAACACGGCGGACGTGAAAACGGGTGACACCGTCACGCTTGCGGCCCGCCCCGCGACCGAAATGCTGCCCGGCTACAAGGAGGTGCGGCCGCTCGTCTTTTGCGGCCTCTATCCGCTTGAGAGCGACGACTACGAGAAGCTCAAAGCCGCGCTCGGCCGCCTGCGGCTCAATGACGCGGCGTTTGTCTATTCATCGGAAAGCTCGCTCGCGCTCGGCTTCGGCTTCCGCTGTGGATTCCTCGGCCTGCTCCACATGGAAATCATCCAGGAGCGCATCCGCCGCGAGCACGACGTCGAGATCATCTCCACTTATCCGAGCGTCATCTATCACGTCGTGAAACACGGCGGCGAAGAGCTTGATGTGGACAACCCCGTCAACATGCCGGATCCCGGCACGATTCTCGAAATCCGCGAACCCACGATCCGCGCCTCGATTATCATTCCGAACGATTCGATGGGAGACATCCTCTCCATCATCATGGAAAAGCGCGGTATCAACGAGCGCACCGACTCGCTCGACGCCAATCGCGTGATGCTGCACTGCATTTTGCCGCTCAACGAAATCCTCGTCGATTTCAACGATCGCCTGAAGAGTGTCACGCACGGCTATGGCTCGATGGACTACGAGCTCGGCGACTACATCGCCTCCGATCTCGTGAAGATGGACATCATGATCAACGGTGATCCGGTGGACGCGTTTGCCTGCATCGTGCATCGCGACAAGGCCGACACGCGCGGCCGCGCGCTCTGCGAAAAACTCGCCGAAATTATCCCGCCGCAAATGTTCAAGGTCGCCATTCAGGCCGCCATCGGCGGCAAGATCATCGCGCGCGACAACGTGAAGGAAATGCGGAAGGACGTGACCGCGAAATGTTACGGCGGCGACATCAGCCGCAAGCGCAAGCTCCTCGACAAGCAGAAGGAGGGCAAAAAGAAGATGAAACAGATCGGCAAGGTTTCCATCCCACCAGACGCCTTCATCAAGGTGCTCCAAAACAACTGACCGCCGCGCTCCGCGGCAGAACCCATCTCCACGATGTTCGGATTCTTCGCCTCGCAGGAAAAGAAAATGCGCGAGAACGCGGCCAACTGGCTCGAGCTCGCCACAAAAGTATTTCACTATCGCCGCGACATCCTGGCCCCGGCGCTCGTGACGGAGCTTCAGACACGAAGCACCGAGCTCAAAACGCTGCTCAAAGAAAAATCGGGCGCGGAAACGCTCAAGCTCGGCATCGAGCGCCTTGAGGAAGTGCTGAAACGGACGGGGGGCGCGCATTACCCCAAGTCGGCGCTCGTCGAAAACGTGGAGTTCTTCCTCGTGGCCGCGCTCGTGATCCTCGGGATCCGCACCTATTTTATCCAGCCCTTCAAGATTCCGACGAACTCGATGTGGCCGACCTACAATGGCATGACACCTGAGGCTTTTCGTTCCAAAGCCGAGGAACCAAGTCTGCCGATGCAAGCCGCGCGCTTGGTCGCGTTCGGGGCCTTTCCGACCCGAGTGGATGCCCCTGGCGACGGTGAAGTCCTGATTCCCGTGCAAGAGGGATTTCAAAGCGCCCGGGTTCCATTTCGCAAGGTGCCTGGCCGGACCTGGCTGGTCATTCCGACGACGCTAAAGGAATATACGCTCATCGTCGGAAATCGGACGGTCACGCTGCAGGTTCCGGAAGACTTCGATTTTGAGTGGGCCGTGCGTGATGCGTTTTTTCCCAACGCCCAGCCTTCGCACGAGCCAGGTTCTTTTGACCTCGCGCGTGTCTTCGCTGCGCAGGCCGACAAGTCACCCGTGGAAATCGGCCGGCAGCAAGTCGCGGTTTTGCGCACCGGTAAGATCGTGAAAGCCGGTGAACGCGCGATGGCGTTCGATATTCTCACGGGCGATAATCTTTTCGTCGATCGCCTCAGCTATCATTTTATGCGCCCGAGTGTTGGTAGCGGATTCGTTTTCCGCACGGGCAACATTCCCGGCATCGCGAAAGATTACGGCGACCAGTATTACATCAAACGGCTTGTCGGCGGGCCGGGTGACACGCTGGAGATTCGGGACTTCACGCTGAATCGCAACGGCGCGCCGATTACTGGGTCGGAGGCCTTCGATAAAAACAGTCGCCGCGACGGCAATTATCCGGGCTATCGCTACATGGATTTATTGGCACAGGGGAAAAGTCTGACGATTCCTCCGCGGCAGTATTTCGCGATGGGCGACAATTCGGCCAACAGTGCCGACGGTCGTTATTGGGGCACCGTCCCGGCGAAGGACGTCGTCGGGCGGCCGATTGCGGTCTATTTCCCGTTCACCAAGCATTGGGGTCCGGCACGGTAGTGTCTCAGCACGAAGTCGCGCCCTGATTCGCACAATACGCGTTATGTTAAGTTAACTCAGTTTGCGAACCATGTCTCTGCCATCGTCCACCCAGTCCACCGCCAATCCCCACTCTGATCGCGATCCCTTGTTCGATTGGCTGAAAGAACGCGCCACGGGTATCTTGCTTCATCCGACTTCGCTCCCGAGTCCTTACGGCGTCGGCGCGTTCGACGACTCGGTTTCGGCCTTTCTGTTATTTCTGGCGGAATCCGGCATCACCCACTGGCAGCTCTGCCCGCTTGGTCCGACCGGATATGGCGACTCGCCCTACCAGTGCTTTTCCTCTTTCGCGGGCAATCCCTACCTGATCGATCCGGCGGCGCTCGTGCGCGCCGGCCTGCTTACCGAATCCGCCCTTGCGCCGCTGCGCGCGCTCAACCGTGACCACGTCGAGTTTGGCGAACTCTACCAACGCAAGCTTCCGCTGCTCTTCGCCGCCCACGCCGCATGGAAACGGAATCCAAAGCTGTCGCTGCCCTACGGTGATTTCGCGGCCTTTCAGGCCGAGCACAAAGCCTGGCTGCCCAGCTACACGCTCTTCTCCGCCCTGAAGGATCACTTTGGTGGCAAGCCTTGGTGGGAATGGCCCGAAGCGCTGCGTTCCCTCGCCTTGGCGGAGAAATCGCCGCTGCGCACCGAGGTCGCCGCGCGGGCGGAAGCCTACGCGTTCGTTCAGTATCTTTTCTTCGGCCAGTGGACGCAGGTGCGCGCGCGCGCCGCGAATCTGGGCATTCACATCATTGGCGACACGCCCATTTTTACGGCGCTCGACAGCGCGGATGTCTGGGCCAGCCCCCAGCTTTTTCAACTCGACCGCCGCACGTCGCGGCCCACCGCCGTGGCCGGCGTGCCGCCCGATTACTTTTCGGCCGACGGCCAGCTCTGGGGCAACCCGCTCTACGATTGGTCCGCCCACGCCGCGGAAGGCTATGCGTGGTGGATTGCGCGACTGCGGGCGAGCTTCGCCCTCTGCGACATCGTCCGCATCGATCATTTTCGCGGCTTCGAGGCGTATTGGTCTGTGCCGGCGAGTGCGACCACCGCACGCAACGGCAAATGGCTCCCGGGTCCGGACCTCGATTTTTTCCGGGCCGTGCGCGCCGCCATTCCTGGCGCGAAACTCATCGCCGAGGATCTCGGACTGCTCACGCCCGAGACGATTGCCCTGCGTGATGGCACCGGGCTGCCCGGCATGGCCGTGCTGCAATTCGCCTTTGGCGGCGGCTCCGACAATCTCTACCTGCCCCACAATCAGCGCGCCAACTCCGTGGTCTATTCCGGCACGCACGACAACGATACGACGCGTGGCTGGTATGCCACAGCCGACGAAAAAACGCGTGATCACGTGCGCCGCTACCTCCGGATTGACGGCAATGACATCGGTTGGGATTTCGTGCGCTCGGCCTATGCCTCGGTCGCGAATCTCGCCGTAATCCCCCTGCAGGATTTGCTCTGCCTGGGCGCGGATGGGCGCTTTAACACGCCGGGCAAGAGCCAGGGCAACTGGACCTGGCGCTACCGCGAGGAGCAGTTGCGCGCGCTGCGTGACAGTTCCGCCGGCTATCTCCGCGAACTCGCCACGCTCTACGGCCGTGACGCCGAGCCGCTTAAGCCCGCGTAAGAAACCCGGCGATCGCTGACACCGCTTCCGGTGAATCCTCCAGCAAGTAGTGTCCGGCCTGGTGAAAGACTGTCTTCTCTGCGTCAGGATAAATCGCCATCCAGCGATCGAGGAAGCTCTGGTTGAAGCAAAAATCTTTCAGTCCCCACAGGATCGTTGTCGGGTGATTTTCAAACTGCGCGAGCCCCTGCTCGACTGCGGCCAGGGTCGCCCAGCTCCGGTGCGCCGGGCTCAGCGGGATGTCCCGCACGAACTCACTCACGGCAATCCGGTTTGACCACGAGTCATGGGGCAACAGGTAGGCGCGCTTCTCGTCGGCGGTGAGCTGACGCCCGCTCATTGCCATCCACGTCGCCGGCCACGCGAATCCGTTCAGCCCGCGCACCAGCAGCGGTCCGAGCCACGGCAGTTTGCAGAGCGCAATCCGCGCCGGGATATTGGGCGACGCAAACGCCGCCGTGTTCAGAATCGCGATTCGCCCGATCAGCTCCGGATGTTTCGCCGCAAACCCAAACCCGATCGCGCCGCCCCAGTCGTGCACGACGAGGTGGACGCGCTTCAAGCCCAACGTCGCCACCAGCGCCGCAATATCGGCAATGCGACGCGCGAGCGTGTAATCGTAGTCCTGCGGCTTCTCCGACAACCCCATGCCAATGTGATCCGGCGCGATGCAGCGCATCTTTTCGCGCACGGCCTGGACTAGATTCCGATAATAGAACGACCACGTGGGGTTGCCATGGAGCATGAGCACGGCCTCGTCGCTGCGCGGCCCCTCGTCGAGGTAGCTCATCGTCGCGCCGGCCGGCGTCAGAAATTTCCGTGGGAAAAACGGATAGAGCCGCGCGAGCCAGGCGGGGATATTGGGCGGCGTTACCATTCGACCGACAGCATCAGGCAGTTCAATCCGCTCCCGATCCCCAAGAGCCCGACGCGATCACCGGCACGCACCGCCCCTTCTTCCACCGCCCGCACCAACGTTGCCGGCAGCGCGACCGAGCCCGTGTTGCCCAGGGTTTCGAACGTCGAAAAATCCTTGGCGAGATCGAGGCCGAGGGTTTCGTAAAGTTTCCGCCGGTGCACGCTGCCGACCTGATGGCAGATGAAGCGGTCAAAATTCGCGCCGTGGGCGGCGCTGAATTCACCCCACGTCTCCCGCGCGAGCGTCACCCCGGCGATCAAGAGTTGCTCGGAGTCGGTCTGCATCGCGAGCGCTTCGGTGCCGTGCGTGTCGCCCTGGCAAAGCTCGCTGTGCTGCGTCGCCGCGCGCGCCACACCGCCCAGCAGGCGATGCGCGGGTCCTTTGACCAGCGACCGATGGCACACGATCGCCCCGACCGCGCCGGAGCCAATCGTGAGATTGGCGAAATACGGTTTGATTTCGTTTCGCGTGAGCGGCGCTGCCAGCAGCGTGCGCAGCGTCTGATCGACGAGCGGCCGGCCGTTTTCACCGGCGACAACCATCGCGCAGCGAATCTGACCGCTTTCGATCATCGCGGCGGCGAGCGTCAGGGCGTTGAGAAAACCGAGGCACGCATTCGACACGTCGAAAATCTGCGCGCTCGCCGGCAGCCCGATCTTGCGGTGCGCGAAGGAGGCGGTGGCCGGCTCGAGCATGTCGCGGCTCACGGCCGCGTGGATGAAGAGTTCCACTTGTGCTGCGCCCAGCGCCGACTTGGCGAGCACCGCGCGGCCCGCCGCGGCGCTGGCATCCGAAGGCCGGGTGCCAGCCGGCCACATGCGCCGCTCGCGAATCCCGGTCATGAGTTCGAGCCTGCCGGCCGGAAGTTTCAACCGGTCGTAGAGCGGACGCAGCCGTTCCTCAATCTCGGCCGAGCTCCACACTTCCTCCGGCAGCGCGACGGCCAGCGCCTCGAGGCAGACATTTTCAAATCGCATCATCGTCGGCTGTCATTCTGAGCGGAGCGAAGAATCCACTTGGATCCTCGCACCGCTTGAGGGCTTTGTAGCTCCACTGGATTCTGCGCTGCGCTCAGAATGAAAATCATGGTCATTTTCCCTCAGGCCGCATCGCCAGCCGGATGATTTCCTGGTCGAAGTAATTCGAGCCGAGTCCGGCATCGACGACCAACGTCGTGCCGTTGATGCCGCTGCTGCGTTCGCTCAGGAGAAAAGTCACCGCATCGGCGACTTCCTGTGTCTCCAGGTTCCTGTTCCGAAACGTGAGCTTCTCCGCATAGAGATAACTTTCGATGTAGCCGGGAATGCCAGCCGAGGCGCTCGTCTTCAGCGGGCCGGCGCCGACGGCGTTAAAACGCACCGCGCTGTCAGCGCTGAAAGACTTCGCCAAAAAACGCACGCTCGACTCTAGGGCGGCCTTGATCGGGCCCATGTAGCCGTAGTTGTCGGGCGTCACGAGCAGCGACGAAATGCCGATGGTGACGACCGAGGCGTCGCGGGCGAGGTGCGGCTTGAAAGCCCGCGCGGTCTCGACGAGCGAGAACGCCGATACCGCGGTCGCCTGCAGAAAATCCGCGCGCTTCGTTTCGTGAAACGGCTTGAAGCCCTCGCTGTAGTTCGCGAACGCGATCGAGTGAACAATCCCGTGCAACGGTGCGTGGCCGGCGCGCACCACGTCGGTCGTGATCCGCTCGACTTCGCCGGGCTTTTCCACGTCGCACAAAAACACCGGCTTGCCGGCCAGCTGGACTTCGAGCGATTTGCGCCGCACTTCGGAGCGCACGCTGTAGATGACCTTAGCACCCTGCTCTTCCAGCGTCTTCGCGACGAACCACGCCACACTCTTGCGGTTGGCGACGCCGAAAACGAGAAACGTCTTCCCCGTGAGCTTTAGGAAGTCAGGCATTCGGTGTGGGCGTTTTCCAGGCGACCGCGAAATCCACGGTAAGCACGCGCGTGCCGTCGGCTTTTTTGATGTTGCCGCTCATCATCGTGAAGCCCCCGAGCGCTTCCTTTTCCTTCACCTCCAGCAGCACGGTGTCGCCGGGATAAACCGGCGTGCGGAAACGCACATCGCTAATCTTGGCCATGAGCGGCACGCCTTCGCCCGGCTTGCCCCCTGCGGCCCGCGCCTTCAACGCAAGATAGCAAGCGGCCGATTGAAACACCGCTTCGCACAGCAGCACCCCGGGCGTGATGGGCGCGCCGGGATAGTGGCCCTGGTAAAAATCCTCGTCCGCGCGCCACGTGCGCTTCGCGACCAGGCCATCGGCGGTTTGACTGACGACCTCGTCGACAAACAAAAACGGCGGACGATGAGGAATGAGATCGGTGACGGGCGGCATGGTTAGGCGGCGGTGGGCGCGGCACGTTTCAAAGCAAAGAGCGCCTTGTCGATCTTGTTGGCGACGATCACGCCGTAGTTAATCGTGCCGAGCCAGCCGGACATGATGATGCCGACAGAGCCGGCGTGGTAGAGGCCGGGCAGTTTTTCCGGCAGATCCATCGAGACCTTGAGGCCCTCGAACTTCGTCCCGAACGACGTGCCGCTGAAATGCTGCGTGTAGCGCTCGATCGTCCGTGGCGTGGCGGCCTCCATCCAGTCAATCTTGGCGCGGACGCCGGGGATGTATTTTTCAAGCGCAGTGACGGACTCGTCGATCAGGCGCTGCTTCTCGCGTGCGTAGGCGGCCTCGTCGAGCTTCTGCCAGTCGCCATACTGGCCGTTGAGCGAAACGACGACGGTGTAGCGATCGGAGCCGGGGCGCGTCTCCGGATAATAGACCGAGAATGTGCGGCTCGTCGTGTGAAAGTCCGTGAGTTCACCGCTGCTGAAGTGAGGGTTTTCCGAGGTGAAGACGAGGTCGCCGATGTGCGGGATGCTTTCGCCCTTCCGGATGCCAAGGTAGACTTGGCACGAGCTGGAGTTGATCCGCACCGCGCGCGCCGCGGCGAGATAGTCCGCGGGAAAATTCGCTTCGCCACCCAAACGGAAGATCGTGTTTTTGATGTTGGCGTTGGAGAGCACCGCCTTGGCGCGAATGATCCGCCCGTTGCCCGCAACCACGCCGCAGGCGACCTTCTGGCCGTCGCGTTCCTCGACGAGGATTCTTTCGACCAGCACTTTTTTGCGGAGCTCAACGCCGTTGCGTCGGAGTTCCGCCGCCATCTTGTCGATGAGATCATCGGAGCCGCCGCGAAAGGTGTAGACCCCCGAGCCCATGAAATTGGAGAAGACGATGCCGTAGGTGATCGCGGGATCGTCGAGCGTGGAGCCGTTGGCGTAGGCGATGGGCTCCATGAGCAGGCGCTTCACATCGTCGCGGCCGGGGAAGAAGCGTTCGAGCATCGTGCCCGTCGTCTCCGAATTGTTGTCGTAGAAATTCATCGACCGAAGGTGATCGTAGAATTTTTCCACGTGGGCGCGCTCGAGGCCGAACTTCTCCACGAGCACGCGCGTGTAGTCCTCGCGCGTGAAGGTCGTCCATACGTCCATCTGCGGGTTTACGAAGCGGATGTCCTTCAGCGGCACGATCGCGTCGGAAATTTCCTTCGTCCAATATTTGCGGCACGACTTGACCATGCCGACCGGGAAACCGTGCAGGGAGATGTCGAAGATGTGGCCGCCCTTGCGCGTGAACCACGTGGCGAGGCCGCCAAACTGGTAGTGGTGCTCGAGCAGGAGCACGCGATGGCCGGCCTTGGCGAGCACGTTGGCGCCCGTCAGGCCGCCCAAGCCGCTGCCGATCACGATCACATCATACTCGTCGGCGACACCTTTGAGCCAGTCGTAAGCCATGAAAAGGCGCAGAGTGAAGGCCGCCCGGCGCGGAGCGCAAGCAATTCGCCGGGCGGTTTTGTCGTTGTCATTGCGAGGAGCGTAGTGACGAAGCAATCCATCTGAAATTCCAGCTGGATTGCCACGCCCGGCTACGCCGGACTCGCAATGACAAATTAAACGGACCCACTACCGCCGGGTGGCCGCCGTCGCGTGTGTCCATCCGGTAAAATCTTGGGCCACGGGAATTCCGATGGACATTGGCGCCCGCCTCGCGCGCATTAGCGTCCACCTCACTATGAAGAACGACCACTGGGCTCTCGTCATGGTTTGCGCCTGCGTGCTGCTGTTTGGCTGTATCGCCAGCGGAGTCTTGGTGTGGAAGTTCAAGCGCCGGGCGGTCCGCTCGCCGCTGCCGTTGAAGCTGTTGCGCGGCCCAGGTGAAACCTTGCGCCGGCGCATTGTGAAATTTGAGGAGACTCTCCTGCGGCGCATCGGCGCGGCCGCCCTGCTGCCCTTTGGCGCGGCGTGCCTTTTGCTTTGGGTGATTGTGCGCATCTTCCCGGTCGCTCCCGCCACGGAGACTATCGGGCTGACGGTCGCGACGGCCGGATTTATCGGCGGGTTCGTCGCGGTTTTGCGCTGGGCGCTGCGCGACGTGGAGCAATATCGCGACGATCGGCTCAACTACCTCGCCGGGCTCGAAGTCGCCGAGCAGTTGCTGCCGCTTGTTTCGCGGGGCTATCACGTGTTTCACGACGTGCCGGCGGAGGGCGAATTCTCCGACCGTAATCTCGACCATGTCGCGGTTGGGCCACAGGGCGTCGCGCTCATCGAGGGCAAGACGCGCCGCAAGGGCCGCGCCCGGGCCGGGACCAAGGAGCACGTGGTCATCTACGACGGCCGTCAGCTGATCTGGCCTTGGGGCGAAGAAGGTCGCGAAGTCGAACAAGTGAGTAGCGAGGCCGACTGGCTGAAAAAATTCATTCTGCAGCGCACCGGGATCACGACCAACGTGAAGCCCGTGCTCGCCATCCCAGGCTGGTGGGTCGAGTCGACTTCGCGCGGCACCGTGGTCGTGACGACCTCGAACACGGTCGCCGGTGCCGTCGAGGGCCGCGGCCCGCGGGTATTCACCGACGAGCAGATCGCCCAAATCGTCCGCGTATTGGATGAGCGCTGCCGGGATGTGGAGGACTGATTTGTGGACGACACGATCCCTTCGCTCAACGCCACCGAGCTCCGCGTGCTCGGCTCGCTCGTGGAAAAAGCCGTCACCACGCCCGACTACTATCCGCTCACGCTCAATTCCCTCACGCTCGCCTGCAACCAGCTCACGAACCGTGAGCCCGTCGTGGCCTACGACGAGACGACGGTCGTCCGCGCGCTCGACGGCTTGCGCGCCCAGCGCCTCGCCACCGTCTTCACTGGCGCCGACAGCCGCGTCGCCAAATACAAGCACGCGCTCACCGACGCGCTCCTGCTCACGCCCGGTGAAGTCGGTCTCCTCTGCGTGTTGATGCTGCGCGGCCCGCAAACGCTCGCTGAACTCCGCACGCGCACCGAGCGCTTCCAACCGTTCGAATCGCTGGCCGAAGTTGAGGAAGCCCTCACCGCCCTCGCCACGCGCACGCCCCAGCCGCTCGTCGTCAAACTCCCGCGCCAGGCCGGCACCAAGGAACCCCGCTACGCCCACCTCCTCGGTGGTCCCATCGAACTCGCTTCGCCGCTGGCGAAGCCAGCGGACGAACCTCGCCGTAGCCCAACGGGCGAAGGCGGGCCAGAAGACTCCCGCCTCGCCAAACTTGAAGCCGAGACGGCCGCCCTTCGCACCGAGGTCGCCGAGTTGCGCGCCCAGCTCGTGGAATTTCGGAAGCAGTTTGAGTGAGAATCATCACCGAGCGAAATCTCGCTGTGTCTTGGATGATTCCGAGGTGGGGCCGGCTTTCCGAGCCGGCCTAAGTTGCAGGGTGATGCGCACGCTGCAACTCAAGCCGCTTACGGAGAAGCAGCCCCACCGTTCAGAATCGCCCGGAGCCTCGATCAACTCGACCTTGATTCCTGCGCGCGGCTTGTTGTCTTTGTTCGAGAGACGAACCCTAGCGGCTGATCTCGGCATGACTCGCACCTCAAATTTATTCCTCGAAATTGGCGAGCGCACGATCTGCGTCGCGCTGTGCAAAACTGCGGTGAACCGCAGTGCGGCCCAATAACACGGTTAGGCGAAGTCATGGACATCTACGCCGCTAGAGAAATCGTTTATGGATTCGCGGACATTCAGGCTGCGGGCGTTCCACTGATTCCCAATGAAGCATCGCTCCCGTGGCCGAAAGACAAGATCCGGCGAGCCTTCGATGTTTTTAGTGCGGCCATGGAAGCCGAAAGAAGCAAAGACCCCGTCACATTCGCTCAGGACGGATACGAAGAGACTTTGGTCCAAGCGCTCACTATGGTGCTGCATATCGACGACTACCATGCGATCGAGGAATGTGACTTGGAAGCCGTCGGCCGTGCGAATCGACTCCGGAGGGGCGAGGCGTGGGATGATGAGGTAATGCACCTTTTGTCGAAGTATCCCATCGGAGGTAAGGCATGAAAAAGCGGCCTAACAAGACGCTAGCCAACGCCGGTATCATCTTCGACGTTCGACGTGGTCGAACCGCGGCAATCCAAGAAGGAGGCAAGAAACGAAAGCGCGTCGCTCGTGCATAGCTCAATCGTCAACGAGGGCCGCGTTTAGTCCCCGCAGCCTTTCCTCCCTTCGCGCGCCCCCGCGCTTGCCTCCGCGCAAATCCGCCTGATTCACTCGGCGCACTTGTGAAGCAAAGCATCGTCACCCTCGACATGGAGGGCGTCCTTACGCCCGAAATCTGGATCGCCGTCGCCGAGCGCACGGGGATCGCTGAATTGCGCCGCACCACGCGCGACGAGCCGGACTATGACAAGCTCATGCGCTACCGGATCGCGCTGATGGATCAACACGGCATCACGCTGCCCAAGATTCAGGAGGTCATTGCCTCGCTGCCGTTGCTGCCGGGGGCGTTGGAGTTCGTCGCCGAGCTCCGCCGGCGCACGCAGGTCATCATTCTTTCCGACACGTTTGAGCAGTTCGCCGAGCCGTTCATGCGGCAGATGGGCTGGCCCACGCTTTTTTGCCACCGGCTCGTCGTCGAAGGCCCGCGCATCGCCGGCTACAAACTCCGCATGGCGGACCAAAAGAAGCATGCGGTCGCGGCGCTGCAGTCGCTCAACTTCAAGGTGATCGCCGCGGGCGACTCGTTCAACGACACGTCGATGCTCGGCCAGGCGGATCACGGCTTCTTGTTTCACGCTCCGGAAAATATCATCCGCCAGTTCCCGCAGTTTCCGGCGCTGACGAATTACGACGAGTTACTGAAAGAGATTTCGGCGCTGCTGTAGCCGGGGGCCTGAGCCCGGTTACCCTGAACAGAGAGATGTAAAATACCGCTATCGGCGACCTCGGCTACACTGCGGGAAAACTGCGCTACCCCGTCGCGATAAACCGCTCGATTCGCGCCGTCACCCGCTCGCGCCCCAGCACACGGAAGATGGAGGTGATGCTCGGACCGGCATTCGTCCCGCTGACCGCGAGGCGCGCGACCGCCTGATAGTCGCCGAAGCCCAGTGTCTTTTCCGTGGCGAGCCGCTTGATGCCTTCTTCGATCGCCGCGTCGCTGGAAAAATCCATCGTGGGCAGCGCCACAATGATCTCGGCGAGGCGCGCCTTCGGCTCGCCCTTGGCCATGATTTTTTCCTTCACCTTTGCGTCGATGGCGAAATCTTCCGTGAAGAAATACGCCGTGTAGGCCGCGAGCTCATCGACCGATTTTATCTTCGGCTGGGCGAGCAACATGATTTCGCGGAAATAGGCGTCGTTCGCCATCACGACCGCGCCGTTGGTTTGGGTCGCGAAGAAAGCCTTCGCCAGCGTCACGAATCGTTCCGCCGGCTGCTCCAGCAGATAGGTCATGTTCATGTGCGCGAGTTTCTTGCCGTCGAACTTCGCGTTCGACTGATTTACGGCCGCCAAGTCGAAGAGGCGCACGATTTCCGTGATGGGCATTTTTTCGCGGTCGTCGCCCGGGTTCCAGCCGAGCAGCGCGAGATAGTTCACCAACGCCTCGGGCAGGAAGTGACGCTGCTGGTATTCCTCGATGAGCGCGCCTTTGTCGCGCTTGCTCATCTTCCCCTGCCCCATCTCTGGTGATTTCAGGATCAGCGGAATGTGCGCGAAGACCGGCGGGGTCGCGCCGAAGCCCTCGTAGAGCCGCACGTGTTTGCTCGTGTTCGAAAGGTGATCCTCGCCGCGGATGATGTGCGAGACTTTCATCTCGATGTCGTCGACGACGTTCACGAAATGGAAAATCGGATTTCCATCGGAGCGAAAGATCACGAAGTCCTCATCCTCCTCGCGCACCACGGTCTTCTTCACCTTGTCGTCGATGACCACGGGAGGAATTCTCACCTTCTCGACTTCCTTTTTTCGGTGATCGTCGAACACCCGATAGCGCTCGCCGAGCAGCTTGAACCACACGGCGCCGTCCTTTTCGTAGGCGCGGCCGCTGGCGAGCAGCTTCTGTTTGTAGCTCTCGTAGATCGCACCGCGCTGACTTTGGCGGTAGGGACCGAACGCGCCGCGTTCGCCGCTGCCGTTGGGATTCGGACCTTCGTCCCAGTCGAGCCCGAGCCACGTCATGCTCTCGTAGATCAGCTTGAGGAACTGCTCGCTGTTGCGCTCCTTGTCGGTGTCCTCGATGCGCAAAATGGACGTGCCGCCGGTGTGGCGCGCGTAGAGCCAGTTGAACAGCGCGGTGCGGGCGCTGCCGATGTGGAAGAAACCCGTGGGACTGGGAGCGAAGCGGACGCGGACTTGGGACATGATGGAAAGGGCAAACGAAACGGGCTGGCGGAATCCGCGGCGAGAGGAAAGAGTTCGCACGGCTCATTTCCCGCTGCTAGCTGTCTTCCATCAGCCGCCGCGCCGCGGGTATCGGCAAGTTTTCACTTGTCGGCCTGCATCTTTGCACGGTTGTTTTTTTGATCCCATGAAGAAAAGTCTCAAAATTTCCGGCTACATTGTTGGTGGCGGCGTCCTGCTCGTTGCGATTGCGCTCAGCTTGGCGCTCACGTCATCCGTCCAGACTTGGGCCGTCCGCAAGGCCACCTCCGACCAAAAGGGCATGAAGGTGGACATCGCGCGCGTGGCTGCCGGTTTCTCCGGCGCCGATGTCTCGGACCTGCGCTTTGAACAGGATGGCATGATCATCACGGCCAAGGGCGTGTCGGCCAAGTATTCTGCGTGGGATTTCATCAAGAGCCGCAAGCTCAACGCCGATGATGTATCGGTCCAGGACCTCGTCGTCGATATGCGCAATGTCACCCGGTCACCTGCCCCCGCGGGTGGACCCGGCGCGGCCGTTCCACCCGGGACGAAAACGCCGGCTGCCGCCACGGCGAAACCGACGCCGTTCGACGGCCTCCTGAAACAACTGCAACTGGCCGTCGATGTGCGTGTCGGCACGTTGAACGTCAAAGGCCAGGCCCTTCTGCCCGACAACCAGACCGCGACCTTCACCTTGAAAGGCGCCCGGATTGAAGCAGGCCAGAGCGGAAAACTGGAATGGACCGCCGATTTCGCCGACACCACGGTGGGCGCGGTGCTGCGCTCGCTGCGCACGTCCGGCACGTTGAGCGTGCGCATCACCGCCGACCGCCGCATCGACCTCGTGGAAATCGAAGGAGCCGCCGCCGCCCTCGGCCCGAAGATTCCGGCCGATCAATTTCGGCTCAGCCTCAAGGCGGAGCAACCGACCGCGGGGGGCAACGAAAACTATGCGCTCAGCCTTGGGCGCGTAAACAATGCCACGGTGGAACCGTTGTTCAAAACCTCCGCCACGTGGACCGCGGCCGCCCGGGAGATCGCGGGCACCTGGGAGCTGGGCATTCGCAGCGAACAGCTCGCCACGCTTCTCGCCGGACTAGGCCTCCCCGAAATCGCCGCCAACGGCACAGGGAAATTCAGCGTGAAGCCCGACGCCCAAGCCGCCACGGCGAGCGGGAGCTTGCGCGCGCATCTCGCCCAGTTGGCGACGCTCTCGCCTGACCTCGCGGCGGTCGGCTCGGTCGACCTGGTCACGGGGTTTGACGGCGCGCTGGTCGATGGCGTCGCCCGCCTCGACAAGCTCGACCTCGAGCTCACGGCGGCCGACGGCCGCAAGTTCGCACAACTCGGCCTGATCCAGAAAGTCAGTTACACGCTCAAGGATCAAAACGTCACGCTGACCGACCCGCGCGCCGAAGCGGCGCGCATCGCGTTGCAGGCTCTCCCCCTCGCCTGGCTCCAGCCGATCCTGAAGCCGCTGGCGATCGAAAGCGGCGATTTGTCGCTCACCCTCGCCATCGAGGGCGAGCCCGACGGTAGCCGCGTGCGCGTGAAGACGATCGACGCGGTCACGTTGCGCAACGTCACGATCCGCGATGCCCAGAAGAAAGCGTTGGTCGAAAAAACCACCGTGACCCTTCGCCCGAGCGTGGACTACTCGGCGGCCAAGGTTTCCGCCCAGCTCGCCGGCATCACCATCACCACGCCCGCGGGTGACAACGCGGCGGGCAATGTGTCCATCGAAGTCACGAACCTGAAGACCAAGCCGGTGATCGTTTTTGCTTCGCAGCTCACCGCCAAAGTGGTGACGGCGCACAAGCCGTTTTTGCCGGCTGGCCTGGAGCTGGGACCGCTCGATGTCACGTTCGCGAGCGAGGGCCGGCACGAAGGCGACAGCGTGCGCCTCACGAAATCCATCGCCACGGTTAACCGCGCCGGCGGCGTGCTGCTCGCCGGCCACGAGTTGCTCCAGCCGGTCGAGCTCGATCTCAAAACGCAGAAATTCACCTTCGCGAATCCCACGGCCGCCGCGGTGCGTTTGCGCGTGGGCGAAATTCCGCTCGCCTGGGCCGAGTCCTTCGTCGCGAAGTCGAAGCTCGGCGGCGTCTTCGCCGGGGCCACGTTCGAGCTCACGCTCCGCGCGCTCGACGACCTGAGCCTCACGACGGCGGAGCCGGTTCTTCTGCGTGGCATCGCCGTGACGATGGACGGCCGGCCGCTGCTTCAGGGGCTCGATCTTTCTGCCACGCTCGGCGGGACGTTGCGCGGCAAGTCCGTCGGCTTCGAACTGAAACGGCTTGAGGCGCGGCAGGCTGACACCGTCCTCGCCTCCGTCAGCGCAAAGGGCGAAACCACGCTCACCACGAAGGCGATGCTCACCGCGAAGGGAGAGCTGGAGGCCGACGTCGCCGCTCTCACCCGGCAGCCGGCCCTCGCGCAGTTTGCCACGCTCGCCCGCGGCCGGGTGACCGCGAATTTCGACGCCACCATGGCCGACCTCACCACCGCCAAACTCGTCCTCGCCGTTCGGGATTTGGTCGCAAAGCAAAATAACCAGCCCCTCGGCACGCTCGACACCACCGTCGATCTCACGCTGAAGGCTGACGGCAGCGGGAAAATCGACGCGCCATTCACCCTGACCAACGGCAGCCGCAAATCAGACCTCACGCTCGCGGGCACGTTTCGCAAGGCCGCGGACAACACGACGCTCGTAATCGAGGGTAAAGTCGGCAGCTCCAATCTGATCGTGGATGATTTCCAGGCGCTCACCGTCCTCGCCCCGGCAGCAGCGCCCGCGCAACCCGCCGCCCCCGCCGGGCGTTCCGGACCCACCCCCACTGTCGTCCGCGCGCCGCGCCCCACGACGCCAGCGCCCGCGTCTCCACCGGTTCGCGACACGCAGCCATTCTGGAAAGGCTTCAATGGCCAAGCCGAACTCGATCTCAACCGCGTGCTCTACGGCAAGGACTACACGGTCTCCGCGATTCGCGGGAAAGCCGTCATTACCGACAGCAAGCTCTCGCTCGACAGCCTTGACGGCGCATTCAACGGCACACCGTTCAAACTCGGCGGCTCCCTCGCCTTCACCGAGACGCAGGCCAAGCCCTACACGATGGCCGGCACGGTCGACGTGACGGGCTTCGATGTCGGAGCGTTCATGCGCGCTCGCGATCCGAAAGAGCCGCCGCAGGTCGAGACCAAGGTCACGGTAAAAGGCACTATTGGAGGAACGGCTGCGACGGTCGGATTGCTCGCCGACGGTGCTACTGGAAAGTTCGACATTACCGGATCGAAGGGCGTGCTGCGTGCGTTAAGCAAATCGAGTATCGGCGGCAAAGTGCTCAGCGGAGTCTCGACCGTAGCAGACACAGCAGTGAAAGGCGCAAAAGCCCTAACCGGGATATTGTCCGCCCTCGGAAAGGCGCCTCCGCCTCAGCTCGAAGCTACCGTTGCAGCCGTTGAGCCCAATATCGATTTGGTGCGAATGCTCGGGGAACTCCAAATCGATGATTTCAAGATGAGTCTCGAGCGCAGCGGGGATTTGAACTACAGGATCAGCGCGCTTGAGTTCACTTCGTCAGTGGTGCGCATCACTGGCAAAGGCATTGTCAACTTCGCGCCCGACACGCCTCCGCAGGATTTACCGATGGCCATCGAGCTGCAGATGGGCGCAAAAGGCGCGCTCGGCACGTTGCTACGCGCAGCCCGTGTGCTCGGGACTGAATCCGATCCCAAAGGCTACACGCTCGTTCGCCAAGGCTTCACCATCCGAGGCACCCCCATCAAGCCCGACTCCAGCGAGCTGTGGAAGATCATCACCACCTCCGCGATTTCAGACGGTGGGTCGGCCATCTCAAACGGCGCCTCGGCCGGAGCCTCGGCGATCGAAGGGCTGTTCCGAAAGAAAAAATAACGCGCGTCAGGGTCCGGCCAACGCGCGGTGCTTCGCGAAAATTCCGCGCATCGCCTCGCTCAGGTCATCCTGCAACGCCTGCTGCGCGCGATAGCGCGCGACGTTTTGCTTTTTCGGGAGGCAACGCGTGGCCTCGTTCAAGGCCACGACACCGTCGGTGAAATCGGAAATCTTCGCGGCGCGCTTGCCGTCGCGACAGGCCAAGCACCACGCGGCCTGCAACGCACCGCCGAGTGCGGCGCCCTCGTCCTCGACCATGCCGACGACGGGCACGCCGAAGATGTCGGCCATGATCTGGCGCCACACGGCGGACTTCGCGCCGCCGCCGGTAAGACGAATTTCCTTCGCCTTCACCCCAAGCGTGGCGAGGCGACGGAGACCGTAGTTCATGCCCATCGTCACGCCCTCCATCGCGGCGCGAGCGAGCGGGCCACGATGAAATGTTTTGTTGTTTAGGCCGAGCAGCACGCCGGAGCCGTCGGGGACATTGGGCGTGCGCTCGCCCGCGAAATACGGGAGCAGCACGAGTCCTTGCGCGCCGGGCGTGACGCTGGCGACCGCCGCCTCGAGCGCGGCGTGATCGTAGCCAAAGAGGGCGCGCACTTGCTCGGTCACGGTGGTGACGTTCATGGTGCAGAGCAGCGGCAGCCAGCCGCCCGTGGACGAACAGAACGCGGCAATCTCACCCGCGGGATCAACGACGGGTTTGTTGGCGTAGGCATAGATGGTGCCGCTGGTGCCGAAGCTGGCCGAGATCACGCCGGGGGCGACGTTGCCCGTGCCGATCGCGCCCATCATGTTGTCGCCGCCGCCGGCGCTCACGACCACCTCGGCGGAGAAACCATATTTGGCCGCGAGTTCCGGGCGCAGCGTGCCGGCGGCTTCGTGCGACGCGCTCAGCGGCGGCAGCCAGTCGGCGAGATTCTTGTCAATGGCGTTAATCGCAGCGCGCGACCACGCGCGCTTGCGCACATCCATCAGCGCGGAACCGGAAGCGTCGCCGAACTCCATGAAGTAATTTCCGGTCAAATGGAAATTCAGAAAATCATGCGGCAGCATCACGTGCCGCAGACGCTTGTAATTCGCGGGTTCGTGGCGTTTCAGCCAGAGGATCTTCGGCGCGGTGAAACCAGGGAGGATGAGGTTGCCGGTTTGGCGAATCGCGGCCTTGGGGCCGCCGAGTTTCTTCGCGATGAGCGCGCACTCGGCGGTCGTGCTGGTATCGCACCAGAGCTTGGCGGGACGAATTACTCTTCCGGCGGCATCGAGCGGCACGAAGCCGTGTTGCTGGCCGGACACGCCGATGCCGCGCACGCGGGCGCGATCGATTTTGGCCGCAACTTCGAGGATCACGGCATCCATCGCGTCGGCCCACTCCTGCGGGCGTTGCTCCATGTGGCCGACGGGCAATCCGTCGATCAGGGTGTGCGGAGCACGCGCCTCGGCGACGACCTTGCGGGTGTCGAGATCGAGGACGACGGCTTTGACGCTTTGCGTGCCGGAATCGATGCCGATGAAAAGGGACATGGGAAATTAATGAGGAAGCTAGGAAATCGTGAAGACGGCGCTGTTCATGGCGGCTCGATTTCCGGCTTCAAAACAAAAACGGCGCTCACGCGGCGGGCGGTTTCTCTTTTCCGCCGAGCCCGAGGAAAAACACGATCGTCGCGCACACCATCATCGAACCCGCGAGAAAATACAGCCCGCCGACGTAGGAACCGGTGACGTGCTCCACCTTGCCCAGCACGTAGGGGCCGAGCTGGCCGCCGAGATTGCCCACCGAATTGATCATGCCGATGCTCGCCGCCGCGGCCGAACTCGTAAGGAACACATACGGCAGCGTCCAGAACGCCGGCAAGTAGGCCTTGAGCCCGCCCAGCGCCAGCATGAAGCAGACGATCGTGAGCGGCAGGTTGCCGCGCGTGAAGGGCGCGACCGCGATGGCCGCGGCGCCGATCACGATCGGGAGCACGGTGTGCCAGCGCCGCTCCTTCGTGCGGTCGGAATTCCAGCCGACGAAGAGCTGGCCGCCGAGGGCCATCAGGGCGGGCAGAGTCGTGAGCCACGCGAGCTGGGAGTATTTCAGACTATACCAACTGTCCAAAATACTGGGCAGGAAAAATACTACGCCGTAGCTACCCGTCACCGTGCAGAAATAGGCGAAGGAAAGCGCCAGCACCTTGGGGTGCTTCAGGCCGGCCCACATTGAGACGTGGCTCTTCGACTTCACCGCGTCGCTCGCCAGCTCGGCCTCCAACGCCTCGCGCTCGTCAGGTTTCAGCCAGCGCGCCTTGTGCGGCTTGTCCGGCAAAATGAATAAAATCACGACGCCCAAAATCACGGCGGGCACACCCCACGCGACATAGACCCATTGCCAGCCTTTTAGTCCCAGCACGAGCGGATGGGTGACCACGGCACCATTGACCGTCTCCGTCATGCCGATCTTCAGCATCGACGCCGAGATCAGCGGGCCGACGATCTGCGCGACTGGCGTCGCCATGAAGAAAAGCGCGAGCGCCCGCGCGCGATCCCGCGCCGGGAACCAGTGCGAAAGGAAAACCACCACGCCCGGGAAGAAACCCGCCTCGGCCAGCCCGAGGAGGAAACGCACGAGGTAGAACTGAAAAATCGACATGCCGTTGGGCCCGTCCAGCTCCTTGACCAGGTCGCGCGACAGCGTGCCGAGCCACGCCAGTCCTTCGACTTCAACTCCGGTGAAGGGGCGAAAGCCCGCCACGACGCCGCTCTTGATCAGCTCGGACACATGGGTGAAGCCCGGGATGCGGACATGCACAAACGCCGTCATCGCCGCCATGAAGCCCCACGTGATCATGATGCGCGAAATCCACAGCCGCGCGCTCCAACGCTCGACGATCACGGAGCCGGGAATCTCCAGCAGGAAGTAGCCGATGAAGAAAATGCCCGCGCCGAAACCGATCACCGAGTTGTCGAAACCGGGGAGGTCTTTCACCATCGTGAGCTTCGCAAAGGCGACATTCGCGCGATCGACGAAGGCGATGACGTAGGCGAGAAAGAGGATCGGAAGGAGCCGCCAGTAGGCTTTGTGCCGCGCGCGATTGAGGGCGGCGGAATCAGGGGTTGGGGTCATCGGGGCGGCGGCGTGACGCACAAGGCGACGCCTATTTTTTCGAATCGGAATTATTGGACTTCAGCGCGTCGAGAAATTCGACCGGGGCAAAATCATCGGTCAGGACGCGGCCGTTGCGCACGCGGTTCACGGGGATCCGAATGTGCTCTTTGCGAATTACCGCCATATCGAGCAGCCGGCCGGTGAATTCCGGCGAGCTGACCGCTTCCGCCGTCGGCCATGCGGCGGGATCGGTGATATCGGGGGATTTGTATTTCACGGCGCAGGCAATGACATTGCCGCGACCTTCAGTTTCGAAGAGCACGACCTGCGGAAAAACCGCCTGAATGGTTTTGAGATCCGAGAAGTAGAGTTCGCTCGAGGCGTGGAGGTTGGTGATGAAGACGCCGCGATCGCTGAGCCGGGCCGCGCACTCGCGATAGAATTCCTCCGTCTTCAGGTGCGGTGGGACGAAACCGCCGCGAAACGCATCGAGAATTAGCCAATCCCACTGCTGCCGGTCGCGCTTCACGAACATCCGTCCGTCCATGATCTTCACGGGCGTATTGGCCGTCGGCGCAAAACCCATGTGCTTGGACGTGAGCTCGAGCACCTTGGGGTCGAGCTCGACGGTTTGCAGGAGCGACTGGGGAAACGCCGCGGCAAACAGCCGATGAAACCCCGCGCCGCCGAGCCCGATCATGAGCACACGCTGTGGTTTCGGTTGGAGGAACAACGCGCCGTAGAGCGAGCGCGTGTAGTGCACCACGAGTTTCTTCGGATCCGTGAGATCGACGGCGGACTCGAGGGCTTCGCTGCCGCGGGCCCGTGCCCGGAGCTCGACGACTTGGCCGCGACGCTCGATGGTCAGGCTGTTGTAGATTGTGTCGTGATGTTCGACGAAATCCTGCGCGGTCGCCGGCGCGGCGGACGTGAGCAATCCAACGAAAAACAGGGTCAGACGTTTCATGGGGACGAAGACGGGACGGGCGCGCGCAGCAGTGCGAGCAGAGCGGCGAGGCTCGCAACGGCCACGGCGAGCCAGATATTCAGCAGCGTCGAGACGGGCGCGTGCGGGATCAGCACGAAGGCCGTGAGCATCACGCCGGCGATATTGCCCAGGGTGCTGATGCCGTAGACGAGGCCGGACGCCTTGCCGGGCGGCGTGCCGCGCGACGCGAGATATTGCACGCACTGCGGCGTGAAGGCGGAGAGCGCCAGCACCGGCAGGAAAAACAGCACCGCACACGAAAGCAGCACGGGCAGTTTACCCGGTTCCATATTCACCGCGATCGTGTCGACCAACCCGCGACCGAACCGAGCGGTAAGCAGAAGCGACAGCACCGCGCCGATGGCGCAGCCTAGCTGCCAACGCCAGCGCGCGGCACCGGGCAGATTGCTGATCGAACCACCGAGCATCGCACCCACACTGAACGCCGCGAGGAAAGTCGAGATGAGACACGCCCAGACGTCGATGGCAGAGCCAAAATAGGGACTCAGCAGCCGCGAGGCCAGCAGCTGGAAGCCCATGCTTAGAATACCGAGGACGATTACGACAGCGTAGAAAGCGAGGTGCGTCACGAGGGGCGGGCAAAGTGCGAGTTCGCGCGCGCGATGTCACCACGAAAGTCCGCGTTGCCTCGCATGGCCCGTCCTGCCACCTCTCCCCTGCCCCATGAATCCTCCCCGTTTTCTCCAACTTGCCGGCTTGGTCGCCAGCATCGCATTGGCCGCCCTGAGTTTGTCTGCGCAGACTCCCGCCCTCACGCCCAAGCCGGTGATGGGTTCAGCCGTCTTCAAATGGGAAGACCTCCCCGCGAAAGTATCGCCCAACGGCGAACGCCGCGATGTCGCCAATCACGCCACGCCGACGCTCGACGTGTTCGAGTGCCATATCACCACGCTGAATCCCGGCAAAGCTTCGCATGAGCCGCACCGCCATCCGCAGGAAGAGCTGATTATCATGAAGGAAGGCACCGTGGAGGTGCACATCAACGGGAAGACCCAGGTCGCCGGAGTCGGCTCGACATTTTTTTATGCGTCCAGCGATGCCCATCGGGTGCTCAACGTCGGCGAGGGACGCGCGACCTATTGGGTGATCAATCTGGCAACGAAGGCGACCCACGCGCCGGCTGCGCACAACAAAACGCCCACACTCCCGTCCGGCGTCTTCGATTGGACCAAACTCGCGATGACCACGTCCAAAGTGGGTGAGCGCCGCGGCGTGCTCAACGGTTCAACGGTCACGCTTAAAAATCTCGAAAGCCACATCACCACGATCAATGCCGGCGAGGCCCCCCACGCCGCTCATCGCCACCCCGACGAGGAAATCGTCCTCATCAAGGAAGGCACGGTGGAGGCCACGATCAACGGTGTAGCAAAGATCGGCGGGCCGGGCTCGATTTTCTTTTTTGCGTCCAACGACCTGCACGGGATGCGTAACGTGGGCACCACCCGCGCCACCTACCACGTCATCCGGATGGTGACGGCGGCGACACCCCAGGCGGCGCCCGCGAAAAAATAGCTAAAAGTGGGCGCGGCGAACCGCTGCCGCCAGAATCGGCGCAGGCCGGTTCACCCGATTCAAACCGCGGTCTCGCCGCGCTCGTCGGTGCGGATGCGCACGATCTCCTCCAGCGGGAGCACGAAAATTTTGCCGTCGCCGATTTTGCCTGTCTTTGCGCCGGCGCAGATGGCGTCGATGGCTTTGCCCACGAGTTCGTCGCCGACCGCGATTTCGATTTTCACCTTCGGGAGGAAATCCACGGTGTATTCGCTGCCCCGGTAAATCTCGGTGTGGCCCTTCTGCCGGCCGAAGCCCTTCACATCGGTGACGGTCATACCCTCGATGCCGACGCCGGCGAGGGCTTCTTTCACGTCCTCGAGTTTGAACGGCTTGATGATGGCGATGATGAGTTTCATGGGTAGTTGGGTTTTATGCTTAGGACTTGGCGTCGAAAATATAGGCCTCCTCGCCGTGGTCGCTGATGTCGAGACCTTCGATCTCAGCTTCAACCGTCGGGCGGATCCCCAGCGCAAATTTGACGAGGCCGGCGATAATCGCGGTGCCAATCGTTGCCCAAGCCAGTGTGACCGCGATGCCCTTGGCCTGCTCCACCCAGAGAGAAGTGCCCACGAGCTTGGACAGGTTAGTCGAGAGGTTGGGATTCACGGTGGCAGTGGCGAAAAATCCCGTCACGAGCAGGCCGACAAAACCACCCACTCCATGCACGCCAAGCACGTCGAGTGCATCGTCGTAGCCGAAGAGGCTTTTGATCTTCGTGCAGGCGAAATAGGGAATCGCGCCCCCGAGCAGACCGGCGATCATCGCACCGGTGGCATCGACATAACCGCACGCCGGCGTGATGGTCACCAGACCCGCGACGGCCCCCGAACAGAAACCGAGCACGCTCGCCTTGCCGCGCGCGAGATGCTCGAGCAGAGCCCAAGTTCCCGCCGCCACGGCGGCTGCGAGCGTGGTGGTCAGGAAGGCGTTGGCCGCCACGCCATCCGCCGCCACGGCCGAGCCGGCGTTAAAACCATACCAGCCGATCCAGAGGATGCCGGTGCCAACCACACACATGAACAGACTGTGCGGCGGCATCGGCGTGCGCCCGTGGCCGAGCCGCTTGCCCACGATGAGGCACAAGATCAGGGCGGAGAAACCCGAGGCCATCTCGACCACCATGCCGCCGGCAAAATCGATCGCCTTGATCCCGGCGGCGGGGTTCGAAAGGCCGTTCATGTAGCCGTTCACGCCCCAGACCATGTGCGCAATCGGGCAATAAACGAGCAGCAGCCAGAGGGCGCTGAACGCGAGCACCGCCGAAAATTTCATCCGCTCCACGACGGCCCCGATGAGCACGGCCGGCGTGATGATCGCGAAAGCGAGCTGATAGACCGCGAAGACACTCTGCGAAACCCACGGCGAATAGTCGGGATTTGGCGTGCTGCCCACGCCGCGGAAAAAGAAAAACTCCGTGCCGCCAAGAAAGGGGCTGTTAAAACTTTTCCCGAAAACGAGGCTATAGCCCACCGCCCACCACAACACGGTAACGAGACTGGTGATGCCAAAACACCAGGCCATGACCGACAGGGCGTTTTTGGTGCGCACGAGCCCACCGTAAAATAAGCCAAGTCCCGGTAGCGTCATGAACAAAACCAAGGTGGCGCTCAGCATCATCCAGGCGTTGTGCCCCGGACCGGGAACTCCCGAAACGGGCGTGGTGAGACCACGCGGCACGTTGCCCGCCTGGTCCTTGAGCGCCGCGCTCGGATCCGTGTTATTGATGTAAGCTTCGAGGCTCGCGAGCCGCTGCTCGATACTCGGCTGAACGGGTGGCGCCGTAACGGGTGCCGCTGGCTGCGCGAGCGCGCCGGAACAGCAGGTGATGGCGAGCGCCACAATGAGGCGGCGAAACGAGAGAGGGGGGCGAGGCATGCGGGGAAGTCGCGATGAAAATAATTCATCGAAAACACTCAACCCATGAAATCGCTACACCCCCGTTATGACGCAGCGGTTAACCGTTTCGTCGGACGAAACTAAAGTTGTCCCCGGACGAGCCGCCGACACGACCACCGTCAGCAGTAGAGCACCTCGACGCCGCGTGGCCCGAAACTAGACCGCAGCCTCACCGCGCTCGTCAGTGCGGATGCGCACAACTTCTTCGAGCGGGAGCACGAAAATTTTGCCATCACCAATCTTGCCGGTCTTGGCGGCCTTCGCGATCAACTCAATTGCTTTACCGGCGATTTCATCTCCGACGGCTACCTCAAGTTTCACCTTGGGCAGGAAGTCCACCGTGTATTCGCTGCCACGGTAAATCTCCGTGTGGCCTTTTTGCCGGCCAAATCCCTTCACCTCCGTCACCGTCATGCCTTCGATCCCAGCGGCGGCGAGCGCCTCCTTTACCTCCTCAAGCTTGAACGGTTTGATGATGGCAATGATGAGTTTCATGGAGGTTGGGAGGGGCTGCGCAGTCTTTTGATATCTCGCGCGGTGCGGCGCAAGCTATCGTTCGGAAAGGAAGGCCGTGCGGAGACCGGCCCAACACGCCTACTCGGGCTGCACAATCGCGATGTGAAGCTCTTTGAGTTGGCGGGGCGTGACGGGCGTCGGACTCTGGGCCATGAGGTCCTGGCCTTTCTGCGTTTTCGGAAACGCGATCACGTCACGAATGCTCGTCGTGCCGCAGAGCAGCGCGCACATGCGGTCGAGCCCGAAGGCGATGCCACCGTGCGGCGGTGCACCGTAGGTAAACGCCTTCAGCATGTAGCCGAACCGGCTCTCAACGACATCGGCGGGGATTTTCAGCACATCCTCGAAAACTTTCTTCTGCAGCGCCGGCTGGTGAATGCGGATCGAACCGCCGCCAAGCTCCATGCCGTTCAGGACCACGTCGTAGTGCTGACCGCGCACCGCCTTCGGATTGGTGTCGAGCAGGCTCGCATCTTCCGGCACCGGCGCGGTGAACGGATGGTGCGTCGCCACGTAGCGGTTTTCCGCCTCGTCGTGCGACATCAGCGGAAAATCGATCACCCAGAGGAATTTCCAATCATCGTGCCGGATCGTGAGCTTGCCGCGCTTCACGAGGAGCTGGGCGGCCTCAAGCCGCAACCGGCCGAGAATCGCGCAGGCCTTTTCCCACGGAGCCGCGGCAAAGAACACCATGTCGCCCTCCGCAATGCCGAGCTTCGCGCTCAGCTCCGCCTTCTCGGCGTCGGAGAAGAATTTGACGATCGGTGATTTCCATTCGCCGCCTTCGACCTTGATGAACGCGAGACCCTTCGCGCCAAGGGACTTGGCGATTTCCTCAAGGGTCTTCAGTTCACCCTGCGTGAGGTCGGCGAGACCTTTTGCGTTGATCGCCTTAATCACCCCGCCGCCGGCGACGGTGGATTGGAAGACCTTGAACGCCGAATTCGCAAAGGTCGTCGAGAGCTCGACGAGTTCGAGGCCAAAGCGCACGTCGGGCTTGTCGACCCCGAAACGATTCATCGCGTCGTGAAACGCCATGCGCGTAAACGGCGTCGCGATGTCCGTGCCGAGCACGTCCTTCCAGAGCTTTCTTAGCATCCCCTCGAACAGCGCATAGATATCCTCGCGCGTGACGAACGACGCCTCGACGTCCACCTGGGTGAACTCCATCTGCCGATCGGCGCGCAAATCCTCGTCGCGAAAGCAGCGGGCGATCTGGAAATATTTTTCGACGCCCGCCACCATCAGGATCTGTTTGAACTGTTGGGGCGACTGCGAGAGCGCGTAAAACTGGCCGACGTGAATGCGCGAAGGCACGAGATATTCGCGCGCGCCCTCGGGCGTGCTCTTGAAGAGCGCCGGCGTCTCGACCTCGATGAACTCCTGCGAGTCAAAATAATCGCGAATCGACTTGGCGGCCTTGTGCCGCACCTGGAGATTCCTCCGCATCTTCGGTCGCCGCAGGTCGAGGTAGCGATACGTGAGACGCAGGTCTTCGTTGACCTTGTCGCCGCCGGCGTCGTCCAACGGGAAAGGCGGCGTGTCGGAGATATTGTGGATATCCAGCGATGAGGCCACGATCTCGATTTCGCCGGTCGGCAGATTTTTGTTCTCCGTGCCCGCGGGCCGTTTCACAACTTTGCCTGCGATGCCGATGACCGACTCCGGCTTCAGCTGTTTCAGTTGCTCGGCAAGATTGGCGTTATCACGCGGCTCAAGCTGGATTTGCGTGACGCCTTTGCGGTCGCGCAAATCCACGAAGATGATGCCGCCTTGGTCGCGGATCGTGTCCACCCAGCCGAGGAGCGAGACGTTCGCGCCGAGGTCGGCTGGAGTGAGCTGGGCACAATGATGGGTGCGCTTCATAGAGGTTTCTTTCGGGAGAAACGGATCAGAAAGTCCGACGCCAGCAGTCGGCGCAAACACTAATTCACAATCCAAATTCCAGGTCGCGGCGGGTCTCCCGCGCCAGCGCGATTGCGGCTTGCCGGATAGCTGAGAACCGTCCTTCCTGCCTTCCGCTTCTACCCCTGACCCATGCTGGAATCCCTGCTGCAATACATCCAAAGCTCGCCGGCCGCGCTTTGGGGGCTGTTTTTCATTCTGCTGCTTTGCGGCCTCGGCATTCCTATTCCCGAGGACATCATCCTAATCACCGCGGGCATCTGGGCCACCAGCGTGGGATTCCCGTGGCTCGTCGCGGCGCTCATCATGTATGCCGGCGTGCTCCTCGGCGACTCGATCATCTTTTTGCTCGGCTGGAAATTTGGGACCCGGCTCCTCGCCATGAACGGCATCAAACGAATTTTTCCCGCGGCGAAACAAGAGCGGGTGCGCCAGATGTTCGCGCGCCACGGGAACAAGGGCCTTTTCATCGCGCGCTTTCTACCCGGCCTGCGGGCCCCGTTCTTCTGCACCGCCGGCGCGATGCATGTGCCCTTCGCGCGCTTCGTCTCCTACGATGGCCTCGCCGCCCTTTTGAGCGTGCCCGCGTTTGTGTGGCTCGGGCATTGGCTGTGGTCGCGCTTCTCCGAAGACATCGGCGCTTTGCACGACGCCATTTCAAAAACTCACTTTTGGACGTTGATTGCGACGGTCTCAGTCGTGCTCATTGGCGCTGCCGCGGTGATTATCTGGCGGCGGAACCATCGGTCGCGGACGGCCTGAAATAGTGGCGGACCTTTGCGCTTCTCGCGCTCTTCGCGGGCTTCGCGGTCCAATGTTAAAACGCGCACCCTCGCCTTCAGCGCCTGCAGCATTCGTGCAAGGCGGAAAATTATCCGTTCGGCACACGTGAACTGAGCCCACGCATCTGCTTGTCCGCCCGCACCGGCTACGTGCGCGAATTCGCGGTTCTTCGCGCCGCCGGGGCAGAAGCGGTGTTTCCCAGGCAAGGCGCAGTGGCCCTGGCAATGAGCGCATCCATTTCCGGAAATCCGTGTGCCACCGCCGAGCCGGCCGACCGTGCGCGCGGGCGACTGCGCCACGCGCTCTTGGCTGCGCCGGTCCCGCGCCCACTTGCGCGGGCTGCCCGGCGCAAAACTTCAGCCGATGACCAAACTCTCGCCCGTCATCTCCGCCGGCTTCGGCAGGCCCATCAACGCGAGCACCGTTGGCGCGATGTCGGCAAGCCGGCCGCCCGAGCGCATCTTGGTTTTTCCAGCGACGAGCCCCTCGCCCACCGCGAAAACTTCCACGAGGTTCAGCGTGTGTGCGGTGTGCGGACCGTTCACCGTCGGGTCCCACATTTGCTCGGCGTTGCCATGATCAGCGCAAATCACCGCGCGGCCACCGACGCTCTCCAAGGCGACGAGCAATTCACCCACGCCACGATCAGTCGCCTCCACGGCTTTGATCGTCGCCGGCAACGAGCCGGTGTGTCCGACCATGTCAGGATTGGCGAAGTTCACGACGATGAGCCCATATTTACCCGATAGGATCGCGTCCTTTGCTGCTTTCGTCACTTCGACGGAGGACATCTCCGGCTGGAGATCGTAAGTTGCCACCTTCGGACTCGACGGACACGCCCGGTCTTCACCGGGAAACGGATCCTTCCGGTAGTTGTTAAAGAAAAACGTCACGTGCGGATTTTTCTCCGTCTCGGCGCAACGGAACTGGGCGAGGCCGGCGTCGCTCACGACGCCGCCGAGAATGTGTTTCAATTTCTCCGGCTTGCCCGAAATTACATTCACCGGGAGTCCGCTCTCATACTCCGTCATCGTCGCGAAATAGAGATCGAGCTTCGCGCCGCGGTCGAAATCCTTGAAGCCATCAATCACGAACGCCTTCGTGATCTCACGCGGACGGTCGCCGCGGTAATTGTAGAAAAGCACGGCGTCACCGTCGCGAATCGTCGCCAGCGGCTTGCCATCCGCGCCGGTGATCCAAGTCGGCGGCACGAACTCGTCGCCTTTTTGCGAATCGTTGAGCGGCTTGTCGTAGTAAGCCTGCACGGCGGCGGCGGCGCTCGGGGCGGTGGCGTCGGCTTTTTTGCCGGTGAGCATGTTATAGGCTTTGCTGACCCGTTCCCAACGGTTGTCGCGATCCATCGCCCAGAAACGGCCGCACACACTCGCAATCGCGCCGATGCCAATCGCACGGCATTGCGCGTCGACCTGCTTCACATAGCCGAGCCCGCTGCTCGGCGGTGTGTCGCGCCCGTCGGTAAACGCATGGATGCACACCTGCGCGGTGCCGAGGCCCTCAGCCTTCGCCTGCCGCAAGATTCCGTAGAGATGCTCCAACATCCCGTGCACGCCGGCGTCGCTCACGATGCCCATGAGGTGCAGCCGCGCGCCCGGCCGCGACTTCACGCGCGCAATGGCCGCCCGCCACACGGTATTGCCCGCGAGTTTACCTTCGGAGAAAAGCTTGTTCAATCGCACGAGCTCCTGATCGACGATACGGCCGGCACCGATGTTTTCATGGCCGACTTCGCTATTGCCCATCACGGCGTCGGGCAGCCCCACGTCGAGGCCCGAGGCGGCGATCAGTGTGTGCGGGTATTTGGCGTGTAGCCGATCATCGCAGGCTTTCTTTGCGAGATAGACAGCGTTGGTTGAGTTCTGCGAGGCATCGGGATTCTTGCCCCAGCCATCGCGGATGACGAGGAGGACGGGCTTGCGCGGAGTGGTCATGTGAAAGGAAAGAACAGCGATGAAGCCAGATGTGCGCCGACGAAAGTCAAAAGTCACAGCGACCGGGGCCGACCGCAGATTTTTTCCCGCTCAAAAAACTGCCCCGCGTGCCGATAATGGCAACACGGCTGCTATGCAACGAGCCCGAGCGATGTCCCTCATCATTCGAGACCAACTAGTGACACCACCCACGTGGTTCGCGTCGTTCCGCGACCTCACGTTGTATTGCCACATTTTCCTGCACGCCGAGATCGTGATCGAATCGGAAGACCCCGATCCCTACTGGCGGTGGATGCGGGCGCGCGGCGGAATGGATTTTGTGGAGGATTTTGTGCGCCCCGGGTCCGAGGCCGGCGTGCGCCTTGATGTGGAGCCCAACTATCCCCGCTCCGTCATCACGGATCGCATCGCCCCGGAAAACGTGCACCGGCTGATCGCGCAGTTGAAATTCTGCGGCGGACTGGAGTAACCGATCATACGCGCACTTGTGCTGCGCCGCGCGTTCCCGCATTTACGTTGCCGTCACCACTTCCACGCTGAGCTGAAGCCAAAGCCGTAGGATTTGAAATTGTCGCCGGTGTCGTAGTTGAAGCCGAGAGCGAGATTCCATTTGGGCGTGAGACGATAGGTGCCCGCGCCACCGAGCGTCCAAAAATTATTCACTGCCGCTTCCTTGAAAAAATGCGTGTGCACGACGAATCCATCCAAAGTGATGACAGGGGAAAGAGGCGTGGAGCAGCGCACGCCATTTTTGAGAATCTGCTGGTTAATCCGCGGATCGAAATCGAGGTCGTCATACGAAACACCGAGACTTTTGTGCAGCGTCAGTTGATTCACCATGCTCACTACGAGTTTGTCGGTGGCGCGGTAGTCGACGGTGTTGATCACCCCACCCTGCCAGAGCGGGGCGAGGCTCGCGAGATCGACCGAGCCGCGGGCCCCGAGGCCGAGGAGCGGCGTCACGCGCCAATTCCACGGATCAGTCTTGGTCATTTTGTGGAGCTGGATTGGCAGACAGACATTGATGGCGGCGCCGCCCACCTTGGAACCGCCGTCAAGTTTGAGAAAGTTCAGGGATGCGGGAATCTCGAGCCGGATGATGCCGCCGCCAAAGGCCGCGAGCGTGGCCGAAAAATCGTAGAATTTCCCTTCAAACGGACCCGCTTCAAAATGGCCGGCGTTCAATCCGAACGACAACCCGCCAAATTTGGGCGCAGCCCCTCCGGCCGCGGCACTGGCATCCGCGAGTTCATCCGCCGAGGTGAATCCTTGGCTCGTGAACACCGCCGCCGCCGCGACCGCGGTGGCCGCCGTTGGGTTACCGTCTGTCACTGCAATCGGCGAAGTGCGCGCGACGGCCTTCAGAAAATCTGCGACGACCGGGCCGCCATCCTTCTTGAAGAACTGCTTAATCTGGTCGTCCACGGCTTGCTTCGACGCGCCGGTGAAGGTGCGCGTGAAGCCCGTTGGCGTGAGCAAGACATTGACGGACGTGCCAGCCGCGTTGGAGACATAGCGCACGGCGTTGGGCACGCCGAGAAAAGTCATCGCGGCGGTGTAGGGACGGTTATTGAGCGGTTGAAACGCACCTTGGCTATTCACGAGCGTATCGAGAAAGTCGAAATACTTGCCCGAAGCCGCGGTGATGGTGGTGGCGGGCAGCGCATCAGCGCTGGTGGCCGTGGCTTGAAACGGCAATTGGCCGGCGATAACCCAAGCGGGGCCGAGGAACAGCACCGCGCAGAATCGAATGTTTGCGATTTTCATGGTGGAAAGCGGAGCGCGGAAAATCCTGCGCGACCAATCCCGGAAGATTGGGCCGGAGCAGGGCCTGACGGCGCGACACGGATGGGGGAAGTTCACGGACCTCGTGTTTGACGCAGCGAAGTAGAGCCCGTTTTACGGGAAAGCCGATCTCAAAAACAGGCCGGGCGCGGGCGCTGGCGTCGTTTGACAACCCGGCGTTTATCCCGACGTATTTTCATTCCATGCCGTCTCGCGCCGTTCTTCTCCTCAATCTGGGCTCGCCCGACTCCACCGCGGTGCCCGATGTGAAACGCTACCTGCGTGAATTCCTCGGTGACGCGCGCGTCATCGACAAGCCGGGTGCGAAGCTCCTCCGCGGCGCACTCGTCAACGGCATCATCATTCCCTTTCGCGCGAAAAATTCCGCCCACGCTTATTCCACCATTTGGACCCAGGAGGGCTCGCCCTTGATCGTGACGAGCAAGGTGGCTCAAGCGGCGCTCCAAAAGCGCACTCCGCTCCCCGTCGAGCTGGCGATGAACTACGGAAATCCCGCAATTGTTGACGCGCTGCAGCGCCTTGTCGCCCGGGGTGTCGACGAAGTCCTGCTCTTCCCCCAATACCCGCACTACGCGATGTCGAGTTGGGAAACCGTCGTGGTAAAGGCCCGGCGACTCGCCGCGGAAATCGCGCCGCGCATGAAGGTGAGTTGCGAGCTGCCGTTCTACGCCGACCCGGACTACATCGCGGCTCTCGTCGCAAGCGCGCAGCCCTTTCTCGCGCAGCCGCACGACCACCTGCTGTTCAGTTACCACAGTATTCCAAAGCGGCACCTCACGAAGGCCGACTCCTCGCACGCGCACTGCCTCGCGGTGCCAGACTGCTGCACCACCTGCTCGCCATCCCACGCGACGTGTTACAAGGCGCAGGTCACGCGCACCACGCAGCTCTTCGCCGAGCGCGCCGGCCTCGACCCCGCCCGCTGGTCGATTGCGTTTCAATCCCGCATTCGGGGCGAGCCTTGGCTCACACCCTACACCGATGCTGCACTCAAAGAGCTGCCCAATCAGGGCAAGAAAAGACTACTCGTGATCACACCCGCTTTTGTCACCGACTGTTTGGAAACCTTGGAAGAAATCCGCGTGCGCGGGGCGGAAGATTTTCAGGCCGCCGGGGGAGAGTCATTCACTCATATCCCCTGCCTTAACGATCATCCCGCTTTCATCGATTTTCTCGCCAAGCGCGTCGCGCAGTGGCTCACTCGTTCCAGCGCGTGATCGATCCCGCCTCCAAGCCCGATAAGCCCCATCCTGCCGCCGAGTCCCGCGACCTCGGCTCGGATTTCTGTGCGGTGCTGCTGCTTGATCCCACAGGGCGGATCACGGCGGCCAACGTCTCGGCCCGCCTGCTCTGGCAGACGGGAGGCAGCGAGTTACTGGGCGAGTCATTCGTTGCTCTTTTCGAATTCGATGTCGTTTCGCGTGACGCGGATTTTCTGATTGCGCAATGGGATGCCCTGCTCGGTAACACCTTGGATCGGCAGGCGACGCTCACCGCGCTCCCCCGGGAAAAACCGCCCCGCGCAGTGCAGGTTCGAATCGAGATGCTGATGGGGGCGCCCGCGGCCGGCTATGTTGCGACCGTGCAATCGCCGCCGGCTGCGGCCCCGCCCGCGAGCAACCCGGTCACCGCCGGACTCGCCCAACTCGCCGAACATGGTGCGGTCGCTTTCTTTGACCTCGACTGCACGACGGGCCGCGCCGTGTTTTCACCGGCTTGGAAAAAAAGCCTCGATTTTGTCGGCGAGGAAATCGCCGGCACGATCGACGCCTGGCGCCAGCTCGTTCATCCCGACGATACGGCGGCCGCGCCGGATCAGATGGGGAAAAAGTCACGGCACGGCGTGCGCCCGTTCAATACCGAACTGCGCATGCGGCGCCGGCTCGGGCAATGGCTCTGGGTGCAATGTCTGGGCGTGCAGACGTTTTCAGCGAACGGTGAACTCGAACGCGTGACCGGGTTGCAGCTGGACATTGCCGAGCGCAAAGAAATCGAGGACACGCTCGCGGCCAACGATGCGCGCCTCGAGGATCTCAGCGGCAGCGGGCCGCTCGCGGCCTTCGAACTCGATTTCGCCAACCGCGTCTTCTGGTTTTCGCCCGCCTGGAAACGCCTGCTCGGCTACGCCGAAGGTGAACTAGCGCCCGAGGTCGCGTCCCTTGCCGCCGCACTTCCGGCCGACGAGGCTTCACACGGCGTCGTGGCGTGGCTGCTGTCGCGCGCGCCCGGCGAGAGTTCGTTTCTCGAAGTGGTGCGCTTGCGCGCGAAGAACGGCCAGAGCCTGCCCGCCGTGTTCGGCGCGCATCGCACGGTCAGCCGCAAGCGTGAGCTCGCCCGCGTGGTGGGTTTCGCCTGTCCCCTGCCCGTCGGCATGAGCCCGTCGGACGGTTTGCCACAGGCCCTGCCCCCTGAAGTCATGGCGGCTCTCGCTGAGGGCGTGATTGTCACTGACGCGGCCGGCAACGTGAAATTTGCCAACGCTACGGCGGCTCGTCTGCTGCGGGTAGAAGAAACCAGCCTGCGTGGAGAGGCCTTCGGTGGGTTGTTTCGCCTCGTCAATCGCCAGAGTGGGCTGCCCGGGGACAATCCGATCGAGCGCGCCCTCGCTTCCGATCGGTTGCTGCCACTGATCGACGAACACTCCCTGCTCCCGGCCGGCGCGGCCCTGGGCAACGAAAGTGAACTGGCACAGCCCGTCGTCTGGACGGCGCGCGCCATCCGCGACACTCAGGCCAAGCCGCAAGGCGTTGTGATCATTTTCCGCAATCCGAACGAGATGACACTCACGCCCGAGGAACTCGTGAAGGCCAACCGCTTCGAGTCACTCGGCCTGCTCGCCGGCGCGATCGCGCACGATTTCAACAATCTCCTGACCACGATCCTCGGAGCGGTGTCCCTCGCGAAAGACAACCGCGACTACTCCGCGCTCGGCGATGCCGAGAAGGCCACCGACACCGCGCGCGGCCTGACGCGCCAGCTCCTCGCGTTCGCCAAGGGCAGCGGTGGCGTGCAGATTGTCTGCGACGCGCGTCCCATTTTGGAAGATTCGATCAAGGTCGCCGCCGCCGCTTCAGCTGCCGCGATCGATCTGGAGGTCGCGCCGGGGCTCGATCCCGTGCGCGTGGATCGTGCGCAAATCCTCCAGGTTTTTCAAAATCTGATCATCAACGCCCTCCAGGCCATGCCGCCGCCGCCGCATCGGCCGCGCCTGCAAATCCACGCGCGCAACGTGACTCTCGCCGAGCAGCAGGTGCCCTCGCTCGCCGCCGGCGACTACGTCGAACTCGATGTGCGCGACAACGGCAGCGGCATCAAGCCCGAGCACGTGGAGAAGATCTTCGATCCATTTTTCACCACCAAGAAGCATGGCACCGGGCTCGGCCTGGCCACCGTGCTTTCCATTGTGCGCAAACACGGCGGCCAGATCGCGCTTGATACGCAGGTGGGCGTCGGCACCGCCTTCACCGTCTATCTCCCCAAGGCCACCCAGCCCATCGAAGCCGCCGCCCGCCCCGCGCCCACCATGCGTTTCGGCACCGGCAACATCCTCTTCATGGACGACGATCCCAAAATCGGCGCCCTCACCGACCACATGCTGCAAAGCCTCGGCTATAAATGCCGGCTCGCCCGCGACGGCGCGGAAGCCATCAAACTCTACCGCGATTCGCTCAACGTCGATCGCCCCTACGACGCCGTGATCATGGATCTCACGATCATCGGCGGCATGGGCGGTGAGGAATGTTTCCACGAGTTGAAGAAACTCGACCCTGATGTGCGCGCGATCGTCGCCAGTGGCTACGACCACGAAGACATCGAGCGAAAATTCATGGCGATGGGCTTTTGCGGCTTCCTCCGAAAACCCTACCGCGTCGGTGACGTCGGCAAGATGCTGAAAACGGTGATTGGCTAATACCAACGTCGCATGATTTCTGGACTTTAGTTGGATCGAGGTGGGGTCGGGACCTCCGGGCCCGGCCCCGGGTGTACCGCAGGCCAAAACCGTCGGGCCCGGAGGTCCCGACGCCACCCTCAAAAGTCAATTTTTCACCAGCCGGTGGTATCACTCCCGCCACGTGAAGGCGTGACACAACGCCACGCCGGCCGCATCGGCCTCGTCGAGGGCCAGTGTGCGACCGTGACCGAGCAGCGCCATCACCGTGCGCGCCATCTGTTCCTTGCTCGCGCGCCCGGCGCCGACCACCGCCTGTTTCACCCGGAGCGGCGCATACTCGAATACCGGCTTCTCCCGCAACGCCGCCGCCGAGATCGCCGCACCGCGGGCCGCGCCAAGAATCTGCGCCGTCTGAAAGTTCTGCACAAAGATCGTCTGCTCAAGGGCCACGTGCCGCACGTCCGTGGCCGCATCCAACATCGCCGCCACCGCCCGATGAATCTCGCCGAGCGCGTGCGCCATGGGCAGCTTCGCGTGGACCTTCACCGTCTGACAGCGCAACAGCACGGGTTGCCGACCCGCCTGAAATTCTATCAACGCCAAGCCGGTGCCGCGCAGCGAAGGGTCGATGCCGAGCACGGTTCCAGCAAAGGCCACGCGCGCGCGGACCCCCAAGGACGCCTGCCCTGACACCGCTCCATTCGCGGGCACGCCCTGCGCCGCTGGCCGCGGTTTTCCCGCCAGCTTGGCCGCCCACATTTGCCTGACGTTCATCCGTGCCATGCTTTGTAAACGAGATTGAGCCCCGCGATCAGGCTGAGCGCGAGCGCGAGGTTTTCGAACGCCCGTTGATCGATCTTCAGGACGAGCTTCCGGCCAAAATACGCCCCTGCGAGCACCACCGGCGCGAGCCAGAGGTTGAAGGCAAAGCTCGTCGCGTGTATCAAACCGAGGTCGACCATGAACGGCACCTTGAAGAGATTCAGCAGGAGAAAAAACACCGCGCTCGTCCCCACCCAGTCGAGTTTCGGCAGCCGCATCGCGAGCATGTAAACCACCATGAGCGGCCCGGCGGCATTGGCGACCAGCGTCGTGAAGCCCGCGAGCACGCCGATGGTCGGCGCAAACCACGCACCGTGTTCGGTCTCGTGCCCGCCCCATTTCCGGCGGACGAGCTGCATCACGACGAGCCCAAGGATAATCGCACCGATGAGCGCCTGCGCCTGCCGGTCGTTGACCCGGTCAAAGGCTAGCCAACCCAGCACCACCCCGCCCGCCGTCCACGGAAACAGCCGCCACACATGCACCCACTTCGCATGCCGTCCGTAGGTCGTCGCCGCCACGATGTCACCGAAGCACAAGAGAGGCAGCACCGTGCCCGTCGCCTGCTTCGCCGGCATCATCAGCGTGAAGAGAACCACCGCAAGAATGCCCAGTCCGCCAATGCCGGACTTCGAAATTCCCACGATCAGCGCCGCGAGGATCGCGACGGCCCATTGCCACGGTTCGAGAGTCATGCGGAAAAGCACGCGACGCGACGCGCCTGCTTTGCGCCCCAACGGGGTGCAAGTCGAAAGCCCAGGGCAGCGCCCTGGGAAATCATTCGCACAAAAAAATCAGCCCTGAAAGGGCGTGACCGCGCATCACTGAGTGTCGCCCTTTCAGGGCTCACTTTTGCATTTGTCGAGTTTCCCGGGGCGTTGCCCCGGGCTTTCGACTGTCGCCCCGTTGGGGCGGAAGTATCGCGGCGAGCGCATCTCACTTTCTTGCAAGGAGAGAGCCGGAAGCAGGAGTGCCGGCGATCCGGAACGGCGGTATTCCCGCCGCCGCCGAAAAAGCCACGTGCGCACGCGGCCTGCAAGAAAGAGAAATGCGCGCCATCGCGCCGCGTTTCTCGTTTCATTTGGCCTCCTTCTCCGCAAACACCCCGTCCTTCACGTCGAACACCTGCCACGCGCCCAACTCGGCTTCGGGCAGGCGCGTGCCGGTCGCGATGATTTGCGACTCATGATCGATCGCGGACCAAAAGCGCGCGCGGCGGACGGGATCGAGTTCGCCGAGCACATCGTCGGCGAGCAGCACGGGGCGCACGCCGCTCTTCACCTGAAACCACTCGGCCTGCGCGATACGCAGCGCGAGCACGAGCGAGCGTTGCTGGCCCTCCGAAGCGAAGTCTTTGGCCGCCGTCTGCTTGACCGTGAAGCGGAAGTCGTCGCGGTGAGGTCCGGTAAGCGTGGTCCGAAATTGCAAGTCACGCGTGCGGCTCGCCTCCAGTTTAGCGAGCAGTGATTCCGCCGAAGCCTCGGCGAAGTTCGGCTCATAGACGAGAGTGGCGGGCTCGGCGTCATCACTGAGACGCGCGTAGGCAACTTTGAGAGTAGATTCGAGCGCCTGGAGCCCCGCCATGCGGAGCGCGATCAACTGCGCGGCGGCGGGCGCGAGGGTCTGCTCGAAGGCGTCGAGTTCGGCCTCGCTGGGGCGGCCCGATTTGAGCAACGCGTTTCGCTCCGCAAGGGCCCGGGTGTAGGTTTGCAACGCGCGCAGATAGTTCGGATCCATCGCCGCGAGCGTCAGGTCGAGCCAGCGCCGGCGGCCGCCAGGCGACCCGCGCACGAGCAGCATGTCCTGCGACGAAAAAACCACGGTGGGAAAACGTCCGAGATGCTCCGCCAGCTTGGCCACTCGGGCCTGATCACACCAGAGTTCCTTGCCCTCGTGCCGCAGCTTGATCGTCACCTCGGTTTCGTTCTGGCGCTCATGCTCCAGCGCAAAGGCCAGCGCGGCGCACTGCTCCCCATGGCCGATCAACAGCCGGTGATCCGCGGAGCGAAACGAGCGCAGCGCCGTGAGAAAGCCCGCGGCCTCCAGGAGGTTCGTCTTCCCCTGCCCGTTTGCACCCAGGAGAAAATGCCGGCGGCCGGAAAATTCCAACGCGGCGAAGCCAATGTTGCGAAAATGCCGGACCGTGAGTTTGCGCAAGCGCATCGCGGCCAAGTAGCGGGTAGCGAATAGCGGGTAGCGAGTAGAAAACGGCTCCGAAAGCAGGCTCGCTACCCGCTACTAGCTACTCACTACTTTTCCCATGCGCTCCTTTGAATCCTCGCTCGCTGACACCGTCCGCACGCTGCAATCCCTCGGGGAGATCCGGCCCGCGATCGATCGCGCGGGGGAGATGATTCTCGCGACACTGCGGCGCGGTGGGAAACTGCTCATCTGCGGCAACGGCGGCAGCGCGGCCGAGGCGGCGCATTTCTCGACCGAACTCGTCGGGCGCTACGCCAGCGAGCGGCGTGCACTGCCGGCCATTGCCCTTTCAGCCGACGGCTCGCTGCTCACCTGCGTCGTCAACGACTACGGTTACGAGCACGCCTTTTCCCGCCAGGTCGCCGGCTTCGCGCGTCCCGGCGATTTGCTCGTGGTGCTAACCACGAGCGGCAACTCCGCCAATATCATCGCCGCGCTGCACGAGGCGAAAAAAGTCGGCATCGACTCACTCGCCTTTCTCGGCCGGGGCGGTGGCAAGGCCCAGGGGCTGGCCACCTGCGAGCTGATTATTCCAGGGAAATGCGGCCCGGCGACGCAGGAGGCGCACCTCTTTCTCATCCACCATTTTTGCGAGCTCGTCGACGCGGCGTTTCCGGCGTAGGCGGAGATTGCGCCTAGGTCAGCTCGCCTGCGTGCGCTTTGGCGCCGAGCTGCCAAACTGCGTTCCTCAGCGAGCTGGCCGGCCAAACTACTTTTGCGGCACGGCGCTTTCGTAGCGCGGCCAATTCGTCACGAGTTCGTGCACGACCACGCTGCCGACACGATGCGCGGCTTCCAACGAAGGCAAATACGCGGAGTAACCGGGCCCGAGTTTTTCGCCGCTCAGGCTCTCGGCCGCGTCGCCGCCCGGCCATTGCATGTCGAAGTTGCTCGCGGTGCGCAGCACGAGCACGCGTTGCACATCGACGCGCTTGGCGCGGGCGAGAAACGTCAGCGATTGCAATGTGCCCGTGTCCTCCATCGCGGTGGTCACATAGTTGCCGGCGCCATCGCTGAAATACTTCACCCAATCGTTGGCCCACTGGTTGAGCAGTTTGCCGTGCCAGTAGGTCATCGAGGAAAGGGTGTCGCCCTTCATCACCAGCGGCGGGCGCTGCGCCTTGGGAAATCCGGTGTAGAGCGCGCGTCGCTTCTGCATCGCGGCCGTGTCGGCCAGCGGCGTGTCCTTGGTGAGTTGATAGGCCCATTCCACGAAACCGGGATCGAGACGGTAGGCCTCCCCTTCGCTGCGATCGGCCGGGAGTTCGTAGGGTTTCTTTTTCCGCAGCGGCAAAAAGCCCGTCGTCCAGCCCGCCGGGATTTCCCGCGCATCGATCTCGTGGCCGAGGTCGCCATCGACCACCCACTCGGCCCACACCGCCGCGCCAAGCGGCCCGTCATTCGGATCCATGCCGGCGATCCCGGCGACGAGCCAGTAGGTCTTCGAAAAATCAAAACGCGGGTCGAGCCCCAGCGCCATGATCGTGGCCGCGCTTTTCGCCGTGCCGACGCCTGTCACGACGCCCAGAATCGATCCGTCGGCATTCATGCGCAGATCGCGGTAGCCCTGCGGAAACGGGAGCACTTCGGTGAGTTTTTCCCGCTCCACCCAGAACTGAAACTCCCCTGGCTGGTCGCCCGTGTCCTTGCCCGCTTCGAACATCGCGACAACGACGACCTTGGGTCGGATAAGCGCCGCCGCCGGCAGCGCGAGCGCGCCGCCGAACATCGCCGCGAGCCCAACCAACCACGCACGAGAGAATATTCTTTGCATGGGTCTACTCCAGCAGCTGGCGCGCCACTGGCAAATTGGTTCTTGCGGCGGCGCGGCCCGCGCGTTCGCTGCTGGGCTTCCATGAGCAAAACCACCGCCGTCAACGAACACGCCGTGATCAAAACCGCCTATGGCGAAATGACCCTCGCCTTTTGGCCCGAGGTCGCGCCGAAGACGGTCGAGAACTTCAAGAAACTCGCCCGCGAGGGTTTTTATGACGGCACCGCGTTTCATCGCATCATCAAGGGCTTCATGATTCAGGGCGGTTGCCCGAACACGAAGGTCGGCGCGAGCGGCATGCCGGGCACCGGTGATCCCGGTTACAAGGTGAAGGCGGAGTTCAACGCCAAGCCGCACGTCAAGGGCGTGATCTCGATGGCCCGCTCGTCGCATCCCGACAGCGCTGGCTGCCAAATTTTCATCAGCGACGGCGACGCCAAGTTCCACGACAACCAAAACACCGCCATCGGTGCGCTCGTGAAGGGTGCGCACGTGTTGGACAAACTCGCCAACATCCCCACCAAGTCCGGTGTCGGTGGCGAGAAGAGCACGCCGGTCGAACGCGTGGCGGTCGAAAGCGTGACGATTGTAGCGGCGGCCTGAGCCGCGCTGCATCCAGCCTGGTTTTTGGGCGGGGTCTCACGACCCCGCCTTTTCTTATTTCGCACTCCCCAAGGCGGCGGGGTCAGGCGAACGCGCCCTAGAGCGATCAACGGCGCGTGGGCGCCAACTCCGGCACCGCGTCGCCCGTTTTCAATTCGCGTGCGCCTGCCGCAGTGTAGATCCAGCCCGTGCCCGTCATCAACGCGGCCCGGCCAGCGTGCAGCCGCACGATCGTGGCGTTGGCGAGGGCGAGCACCGTCTCGTTGGGATTGAAGCGGAGGTAGCCTTTGATTTTGCCGGCGCGCGCATCGTAGTCGGCCTTGGCTTCCGGCAGCGGATGGTGCGGATTGATGGTCGCGGGCAGCAGGCCGAGGGCGTCGCGGTGGGGAACATCGGCCGTGGGAAAATCGTTCGTGGTGCCGATGAGCAGGCCGGCGATGTTGGCGCCGGCGCTGGAACCGCCATAGGGCACGCCCGCCAGCACGCGGGCGCGGATGAGCTCCAATTGTCCCGTCCGATACAAGTCGCCGAGCAGCACGAACGTCTCGCCGCCACCGACAAATATTCCGTCCGCCTTTGCCAGCAACTCACGCGCCGCGTCGGGACCAAGCCGGTGCAGCGAATCGACCTTCAGCTCCGGGCTACCCAGCAGGTGCGCAAACGCCTTCTGCAGCCGCGCCTCCATCGCGTCGCGGTCCGCCGGGTGCGAAGCATGCAGCACGAGCGCGATGCGCCGGCAGCCGGCAAAGTGTTCGCGCATTCCCGGCAGCGTGCTGGCGGCGAACTGATTTCCGCTCATCATCGCTCCGCCGCTGACGAGCACGGAGGCGCGCGGCGAAGTCTGCCAGACGGGAGCGCTCGTCACGGCAAGCCCGCTCAGGAGCAGAGTCGCGAAGAACCTAAAGATTTGGTATGCGTTCATCGTTTCAACTCCCGATGGTCAGCACGCCCTTGAGGACGACGAGCACGACGCCGACGAGCGCGCAGCAGGCGATGAAGCCCACGGCGTCGCGTTTGTCCCATCTCGTGAACTCCCAGTTCGAACGTGGGAACAGTTTCTCGCCGTCGAAACGCGCGGGGTTGGCGTAGCTCGCCCGCACTTCCAGCTCGTCCTCCTCGAGCGTCGCGGCCACGGGCGTCTTCATCCGCGCGTAGAACCGCGCCACGCGCGCCGGATCCGTGGGGCGCGTCAGGAGGCTCACCCCGATGATGAGCACAATGGGCAGCAGCAGATCGACGAGGTAGCGCGTGGTAAGCAGCGCCGCGGCCGAGAAACCCGCGACATCGCAGCCGAGCAGCGAGAGCAGATAGACTTCGGTGCGGAACAGCCCCTTGCCGGTCTTCGGCGAGTCCGGGTTCTTCGGATCGGAGCGCACGACGCCTTCCTCGAAAAACACCGCGACGGGCTCGATGCGCCGCGTCTTCTCCACCATCACGCCAACCGCGGCCGCGCGCCCGGCCGCGACATCAGCGGCGGTGGCGGCCACCTGCGTCGTCACGATGCGTTCGCGCGTCATGACCGTGAGGGCCGGCGATTGCGCGAGCGACGGAATCGACGACACCAGCCACGGCACAACCGCGATGAGGATGAGTGTGGCAAACACCTGCACGCGCACCGCGATCTCGGTCACGCGGCGCCAGACGAAAAGCAGCGTGATCGGGACGCCCCAGACGAGGAGCAGCACGATCGCAAACTTCAGAATCGCCACGATGCTGTTCATGAAGAGCCCGATCAGCACGCCCACCGCGAGGAGCACGGGCACCGCGAGCCGGGCAACGAGCACGTAGTGTTTTTCCGTGCGGCCGGGAAAGATTGGCTCGTAGAGGTTTTTCACCACGAGCCCGGAGAGCACGACCGACTGCGCGCCGAGCAGCGCGATTTTTCCGCCAAGGATGCCGGTGATCATGATGCCGATGAGACCCACGGGCAGCAGCTCGCGCGTCATCAGCCCCCACGCCTGATCCGGATCGGAGAGATTGGGCCCGAAGAGCGCGATCGCGATGAGGCCGCAGAAGGCCCACGCGATCGTGATGAAGCGCTTGCTGAAGCCGCCAGTCACCACGCCGAGGCGCGCGGCATATTCGTCCTTCGCCGAACCCGCGATCGCCATGTGGTGCTGCGCGCCGCCGATGCCGATGAGTTGGACGAGCAGCAAGGCGCCGATGGAATACCACGTGTATTCCGAGGCGGCGTCGCCGCCGAAGACGTTGAACATCACCGCCGGCACTTTCTCGTGCAGCGCGGTCACGCCTCCTATTCGCGCGAGCCCATAGGGAATCAGCACGAGCGAAATGAGCACGACGAGGATTGCCTGGATCGCATCGACGACGGCGGAGGCCTTCAGGCCGCCGAGCATGATGAACACCGCCACGAGCGAGGTGGACACGAGATAGAACGCCACCGGCTGCAAGTAGGTGACGTAGGGCTGGAGCTCGCCGCGGCTGTAGGTGTCGCGCAGCGCATCGTAGCGCGCCTCGGCTGCGGGCGGGAGCGCGGCGGCCTGTCGCTGTTTCCGCAGCTCGGAAAATTCATGGTAGTTTGTCACCATCGCCTGCTCCGCGGGCGTGTAGGCCGCGGCCTCCTTCACCATCAGCGGTTGAAGCGTCTTCAGCGCCATGACATTTCCACCCGCAATCACACTAATGATCGCGATCATCAGCATCGTGACGGCGTAGAGGGTCGCGAGAAACTTGCTGCCGAACCGATCCGCGAAGAGGTCCGCCATTGTCGTGAGCCGCACGCGGCGGAACCAGACATACATGAACCAGTAGTAAGGCGTGAGAAAAAGCGTGATGAGCGCGAGCCACGCGCCGCCGGCGCCCTGCCGGTAGACGGAACTCGCCGTCGTCGTCGCCTGCCCCGGATCGGTCATGTTGCCGAAGCT
>JANNEY010000011.1:0-14787 GCA_031379235.1 Opitutaceae bacterium
ATCGCGGTGGGCGAGTGGCGCGGCGGGCGCGCCGCGGAGGGACGGGCGCGGCTGGAGCGCCTGTGTGCCCGGCAGCCGGAGTCCACGGAACCGGGCATGGTTTACGCCCGCAGCATCCTCGCGAGCGAAACGCTCCGCGCCGACGTCGAGGAGGTGAATCGGCTCACGGCTGAAAATCGCTTCGACGAAGTCGTCGCCGTCGCCGATCGGGCACTCGCCCGGCCACTCGATGCGGTGCAGCGGCAGTCATTCGCGAGCGTGCGGCAGCGCGCCCTCGACGCGAAAAAAATCACCGCGGCGGTCGAGCTCGCCAACCGCGGAGACCATGCCGAGGCGAAGCGCAGCCTGCATGAACTCCTGGGCCAACAACCCGAGCGCAGCGTCGCGCAGGAGGCCGAGCGCTTGCTGCGCGAACTGGGCAAACTCGAGGAGCGGAACCGACGCAGCCGCTAACCGGCGTTGGGGGGCTGGGCCGTGGCCGGGCGCTCGCGCCGGCGCGGAGGGGTGAGGCCGGCCGGCCACGCCCGGAGGATCTCGTCGGCGAGCTTGGCCCAGCCGAACGGTTTCGGCAGCAGCGCCTTGAAATTGGGCAGACGGGCGATCGTTTCCTGCTCGGCGGTGAGATTGTTGCCGCTGATCATCACAAAAGTGGCGCCGGGGGCCAGTGGCGCCGCGCAACGGATGAACTCGAAGCCGTTCATCTCGGGCATGAAATAGTCGGTCACAATCACGCCCGGATCGAGGCTCGCGATTACTTGCAGCGCTTCTCGGGGGCGCGAGAAACCATAGACCGGACAGTCGAGATGCTCCGCGAGCATACTGCGCAGAAGATCATTGTAGGACTTTTCGTCGTCAACGAGGACGATGGGTTTGGCGGGCGGGGATTGCACTCGGTTTATGCGGCCGAGGCTGGGCGCGGCGCGGGCAAAAGGCAATCCGCGAGCCCGCGCTTGATTCGCCGCCGTGGCCCGAAATCATTTCGCCATGCTGCACGTCGTGCTCTTCCAGCCCGAGATTGCGCCGAACACGGGAAACATCGGCCGCCTGTGCGCGCTCACGCGTTCGCGCCTGCACCTCATCCACCCGCTCGGCTACGTGATCAACGACCGCAACCTGCGCCGCGCCGGCATGGATTATTGGCAGCAGCTCGACGTGCAGGAGCACGCGGACTGGCCGGAGTTTCGCGCGAGCCCGCACGGACCGAAACGGCTGTGGCTCTTCACGACGAAAACGGAGACGAGTTTCTGGGATGTCCGCTACGCGGATGGCGACGGCCTCGTCTTCGGCAACGAAAGCTCCGGCGCGCCGGCGTGGCTGCACGACGAAATTGGTGAGATGCAACGCGTGACGATCCCGCACGCGAACCCGGCGCTGCGTTCGCTGAACCTCAGCACCGCCGCCGGCGTCGCGACCTACGAAGCGCTGCGGCAGATCGGTTTGCCGCGGGCGTGACGCCGGCGGTGCGGGTCTCGCATGGGCGGGACCGCTCCGTCTTGCAAGGATCTCGCCGGTTACTTTGCACTCCGCACCGCGCAACTGCAGCCGCCGGCGTTTCGCTGCGCGGTGGCCTTCGAGCCGATCCTCAACGTCGCGAACTGGGTGCAGCCGCCGCCCGAAGCGGGGTCGCGGCCGTCATTCGCGCAGGAGGTGAACCGCCTCTTTTTCGCGGGCCGCGGTGTCCGGCTCCGCGAACTCTCGGTGACGGCGCATGCTGCAACGCGCCTACGATGCGGGCGAGCGCGATCTGCGCCTGCTGGCCTCGCTCGGGCTCTGCGAACTCGATGCCGGCAACGCGGCGGTAGCGCGTGAATTCCTCGAGCGCTCCGTGGCCGGGGGCGTCGTGCGCCCGCGCGCGGCTTACGAGCTGGCACGGCTGCGTTGGGGCGACCTCGTGCGCGGCCAGCCGGCCACGCGGCAATTCACGGCCGACGAAATCGCGCCGGTGATCGAGCCGCTGCGCGTGGGGTTCGATCAGGAGCCGGCCATCGCCGAACTGATCGAACTTTGGGCTGATGCGTGCGCGCGCACCTCGGCCCCGCCGAAGGCGGAGGATGTGCAGCGCCTTGTCCGCGGCGCGCAGCTTTTCATCGCGGTGCCTCGCGTCTGCCTGCGCGTGGCGCGCGCGCTCGGCCGGCACGGAAAAACCACGGAGGCCATTGACGTGCTCGGCGCGGGCTTCCTGCACGTGGGTGACGACACGATCCGCGCGCAGTTTACCCAGATGTTCGCGGCCCTAAAGGCCGCGCCGAAGAAATAGCGCGGCTGGGTTTCGACTCACCCGCCCGATCCCGAGCCGCTGCCGCCGCGCTTGGCGGGTTTGTCGATTTTCGCGATGACGGTCGCTTGCTTCAGATAGTCGGGATCGATTTCGAGGCCCATGCCGGGGGTGGAGGGGACCTTGAGTTTGCCGTCGGTGATTTTGAAATCGGGCTTGAACCACGTCGGCTTTTTTTGCGGCGCACGCCACGGATACTCCATGAACGGGCCGGTGTTTTTCGTGCACGACGAGAACTGCACGATGTTGACCGAGGTCGCGCCGGTCTGGGTGTTGTGCGGCACGATGTCGCAACCGAGTCTTTCCGCGATGCGGGCGACGCGCTTGGCGCGGATGAGGCCGCCGTTGTAGTTGATGTCGGGCTGGACGATTTTCATCACACCGTTGCGCAGCGCCCAGTCGAACTGCCAGAGCGAGTAGTTTTGCTCGCCGTAGGCGATCGGGATGCGCAGCGCCTTGGCGACGGCCTGCGTCTCGGACAGCTCCTCGTAGGGGCAGGGCTCCTCGAAGAAATCGTAGCCGAGGTCTTCCATCATGCGGCCGATGCGGATGCCGTGGGGCACGTCGTAGGAGCCGTTGGCGTCGGCGCGGAGGACAATTTTGTCGCCAAGCTTTTCCCGCGCGAGTTTGAGCAGCTTCTCGGTGCGGCCGGGATAGGTGTCGAGATTGCGACTCATGCGGCCGCCGATCTTGAATTTTACGGACTTCGCGCCGGTCTCGGCGACGCCGCGCACGTAGACCTCGACCTCCTCCTCTGCGGAAAGAACCCGGTCCGAGCCGGAGAGGTAGACGGGGACCTCGGTTTTGACGATGCCGCCGAGCAACGCGCCCACGGGCTTGTGCGCCACTTTGCCGAGGAGATCAAGGAGGCTCTGCTCAACGTAGGCGACCGGGCACCAGAACGGGAGGCCGGCGATTTTGTAGTTGGCGCGATAGACCTCGTCGACGAGCGACTCGAGCTGACGCGCGTCCTTGCCGATAAACTGCGGCGCGACGAGCTTCTCGAAAATCGGCAGGAAGTCCTCGACCTGCTTCGTGCCCGTGATGCCGACAGCGCCGTCGGTGGAGCGCGTGCGCACGAAAAAGTTTGTGCCGTTCTTCAGCATCTCGATCGATTCGATTTTGACGGGCGCGGAGAACTGCGCGGGCAGGTTGAACATCGGCTGCTCGGCATCACGGATGAGGGGCGCCGCGCCAGCGGCGGGAGCCGCCGTGGCAGCGAGGGGGGCGGAGGCGGACGAAGCGGAGTGCGGAAGCGAAGCGGCCACGGAGGCCGCGCCGGTAAATCTGATCCAGTCGCGACGGGAGAGGGGCATGGGGGAAAGCTATGACGTGCGTCTCACAGCCGACCGAAGGTGCGACGGGAAGAGCTGCGTGAGGACAATGGCAACTCGGCTAAGCGAGCACGGCGTCTCGCATTGCCCGAGTGCTCGAGGCCGGCAGAGTGTTCCCATCGTTCGTCAGTTGCTGAACCTCTTCGCGCACCAAAAGGCACAGTTTCCGATAAACCGGCTCCTCGGCCGCACCGTGACAAACGCCTCCCCAAGGGAAAAGGTCAGGGCAGAAGCCGACATAGGCGCGGTCTTCGTCACTCCAGCGGACAAATTTCAAGTAACGGTCTTCGATTTTCATGGTGTGACTTCGCGGATGGCGTGACGGACCTGCTTCTCCTGATAGTGGTGTGCATCGGTTCCCGTTTTGCCACTCAAAATCACGGCACCCTGAAATCGGGGGGTGGCGGAATTTGCGATGCGAGCCTCTGCCGCCATCAACCGCAACGAAACCGGCGGCTTCCAAATCGGAGATAAGCTGACGGATTTTTCGGGGCATCGCGGGCTTCTGCTTGAGATTAGATTTCCCCGAGCCGCACGCAGGCCACCTCGCGCGTGGCATCGAAGGCGGTGAGCGGGGGCACGACCGCTTTGCACTTCGCCAAAGCGTGGGCGCAACGCGGGTGAAACGAGCAGCCGGCGGGCGGGTTGATCGGCGAGGGCGGATCGCCGGGGAGGACGATGCGTTGGCGGGTGCGCTCGGTGTCGGGGTTGGGCGTGGGGATCGCGCTGACGAGGGCGCGGGTGTAGGGGTGCTGCGGTCGGTCGATGACGTCGAGTGCCGGGCCAAGCTCGACAATTTTCCCGAGATACATGACGGCTACGCGATCCGAGATATGCTTCACGACCGAGAGATCGTGCGCGATGAAGACGAGGCTGAGATTCATCCGGCGCACGAGCTGCGCGAGGAGATTGAGGATTTGCGCCTGAATGGAAACGTCGAGGGCGGAGACCGGTTCGTCGGCGACGATCACCTTTGGCTGGAGGGCGAGGGCGCGAGCGATGGCGATGCGCTGGCGCTGGCCGCCAGAAAATTCGTGCGGGTATTTCTGCATGAACCGCGGGGCGAGACCGACGACGTTCATTAACTCCGCGACGCGGGCTGGGACTTCGCCCGCCGGGCAGACCTTGTGGACGAGCAGCGGCTCGGCGAGCGAAGCGAAAATCGTGAGCCGCGGATTGAGCGAGGCGTAGGGATCCTGAAACACCATTTGGAGATCGCGGCGGATCCCGAGGACACCCTTGGAATCGCTGGAGGTAAGATTTTTCCCTTCAAGAATCACCGTGCCGCCGGTGGTCGGCACGAGCTGCATGATGGTGCGGGCGAGCGTGGATTTGCCGCAGCCGGATTCGCCGACGAGCCCAAGCACCTCGCCGCGTTGCAACGTAAGCGTCACGCCGTCGACCGCCTTCACCGTGCCCACATGACGCTTAAAGATGAAGCCGCGCGTCAGGGGGAAGTGCGTTTTTACGTCTTGGAGCTGGAGGATGGGGTCGGGCATTTTTTTGCACCACTAATGCGCACTGATGAAAGGGAATTTTAGAAATTCTGAAAAAACGGGACAGCGATGGTCTGAATTCCAGAACATTTCCCTTTATTAGTGTGCATAAGTGGTGAGATCAGAGTTCACCGGCCTGAACCCGGAGACACGCTTGAGCGTGCGCGGGCGTCACTGGCGTGAGTTCAGGCTTGGTGGCATGGCAGCGCTCGACGGCAAATTCGCATCGCGGAGCGAAGGCGCAACCGGGAAGCGGCTTGGAGAGATCGGGCGGGAGACCGCGGATGGTGTAGAGTTCCGCGCCCTTGTTTTGCAGCGCGGGAATCGAGCGCTGGAGGGCGCGCGTGTAGGGATGCTGCGGCGAATGGAACAGCGTGCGCGTATCGGCCGTCTCCACGATGCGACCGGCATACATCACCTGCACGCGATCGCAGAGGCCGGACACCACGCCCAGATCGTGCGTGATAAAAATCACGGCCATGCCGAGCTCGCGCTGCATTTTTTTGATCAGCTCAAGGATTTGGGCCTGCACCGTCACATCGAGCGCGGTCGTCGGTTCGTCGGCGATGAGCAACTCGGGTTTGGTGATCAGCGCCATCGCGATCATCACGCGCTGGCGCATGCCGCCGGAGAATTCGTGCGGATAGAGGTTGATGCGACGCGCGGCGTCGTTGATGCCGACGGCCTCCAGGGCTTCGAGCCCGCGTTTCAGGGCGGCGGCCTTGGATATTTTTTCGTGGATGAGCAGCGGCTCGATGAGCTGATCCGAGACGCGCAGGTAGGGGTTCAGCGACGTCATCGGATCCTGAAAGATCATCGCGACGCGTTTGCCGCGGATGGCGCGCGCTTGCGCGGGCGTGCTGTGCAGCAGGTCGACGCCGTCGAACATCGCCGTGCCGCTCTCGATCCGGCCGGGCGGCTGCGGGATGAGGCCCATGATCGAGTAACAGGTGACGGACTTGCCGGAGCCGGATTCACCCACGATGCCGAGCGTCTCGCCGCGCTCGATCGAGAAACTCACGCCGTCGACCGCGCGATAGACGCCGCTGCGGGTGTGAAAATAAGTGCGGAGGTCGGTGACAGTCAGGAGCGGCACGAGGGGAGCGGGTCAGGACAGTGGCGTCTGGAGCGATGCACGCAAGGCTGCGGCGACAATTTCAGGTGAGAGAGCGGCGAGCGCGCCCCCGCCGGTTGGGGGACAGCCGGGCGGTTGGAGGATTTTCGCAGGAGATAAAAAAACCGGCCCAGTGCGAATCGGATTGGTGGGCCCGAAGACCGCGATCAACGGCACGCCGAAGGCATTGGCGAGGTGCATGCCGCCGGTGTCGTTGGTGACGAGTGCGCGCGCGGCCTGGAGTTGCGCGACGAAGCCAGGTAGATCGGTTTTGCCGGCGAGATTCTCAACCCGGGCTGGATCGAAGCTGGCGCTGATGCCGGAGGTGATTACCTGGTCGTTGGCGGTGCCGAGGAGCACGAAGTGTTGCTGCGGGAACGCCGCGATCAGAGCGCGCCAATGGGCGACGGGCCAGCGTTTCGCGGGGGTATTTTCGGAGCCGCAAATTAGCGCGATGGGCCGATGGGCTGGAAGTTGAAGGCTGCAAGTTGAAAGCGGCGAGCGGTCGAGGAGTGCTGCGAGCCCGAAGTGGCGGAGGAAGGTTTCCCAGAGTTCGAGTTGGTGATGCGTGCGTTCGTCGAAATCCGCGGCAAGCCGAAAGGCATGCGAAAGCAACGGGCGCGATTTGCCGGGGCGCACGAGGCCAAAGCGCTGGCGGCAACCCGTGAGCCGGGCTTCGAGATCGCCGCGCAGGGAATGGGTGAACAGCAGCCACACGTCAGGAAATTCGCCGCGCAGTCGCCAGAAGTGGCAAAAATAGCCGAAGCCGCGCGGAGGCAGGGCGTGCAGTTTGTCCGCGACCGCGCACGATTCGAGCAGGGGGAGAAACTGTCTTTTGGCGACCAGCGTGATTTCGGCGTCGGGCCGGCTGGCGCGGAGCGCACGGAGCAACGGCAGCGCCATCACGACATCGCCGAGCCAGTTCGGCAGGCGAACCCATATGCGCGTGCGATGGGGCAGGGTGGCGAGGCCCCTCGCCCCGAGATCGGCGGTGAGGAGGTTGCGCTTGGCTTCAAGGCGGAGGCGCTTTTGCGGGATGTCCTGATTGCGCCAGCGGTCGTGCGCCCACAGCCAAGAAGCGCAGAGATTATCGTCGCGGCGGAGAAGATTTTCGAGCCAGCGGTTGAGACCGAGCGTGACGGCCGCGCCGGAGCCGTCGTGCGGAATCTCCTCCGCGCCGATGGCGACGCGCCAGAAGCCGAGCCGGCGCGGGAAGATGCCGTAGACCCGGGCATGGAATTTTTCCGCCATGAGCCCGGGCAGTTCCGTGGTCGAGCACACGCGGCCGAAGAGCGTGGTGAGTGCGCCCTGCAGGCCGGCGTTTTGATCGAAAAGCACGCCGACGAAACCGCGGCGACGGAGAATTTTCAGGGCCTCGGCGAAACCGTCCCGACGGGAAAGCAGCCGCATGCCGAAGCGCTCGCGCGAGGCCTGCACGAAGCGATTGGCCGCGGCGTTATCCAGCGGACGGAAAATGATACCGAACTCCGGGAATGCGCCGGGCACGATAAGCGGCTTCGCGGTCTGCGCCTCCCAATAGGCAATGTGGGGCGAGCAGATCAGCGTGGCGGCCGGATCCCGTTGCTGGCGGGCGTAGAGGGCGAGCAACTCCGGAGTGGCCGAGACGATCGTGCGCAAGCGTCGCTCGTTCAGGAACGGAGTGGCGAGCGACAAGAGCGCTGTTTCCACCAAGCGCTGGCAACTGGCGCGGCCGATGGCGCGGTGCCAGCGTGCGGGCTTTTCGGGGAAGGCATGGTGGAGATTGGATAGAACGAGCCGCCGCCGGCGGCGCAGACAGAAAAAAATAAAATCACCGGCAATCGCGGCGCAAACATGCAGTATCGGCTCGGGCATGCGCGCCGCGAGCCAACCGAGGACTTTGAGCAGGAAAAGCAGCAAGCGGCGTCCGTGATTGCGGGCTCAATCGAGCGAGGCAACTCATCTTCGCCCGGCGGCCCAGAAGAAGGAATGGTGAATCGCGTGATTTGGAATTTGATTTCCGGGCGCAAAGTCCCTGAAACGTATCGCTTCCGCGGGAGGAAGCAGTGCGGACTGCGCGCGGCCTCATGACCGAACTTCTCATCATCAAACCCTCGTCGCTGGGCGACATCGTGCACGCGCTGCAGGTTGTGACCTCGCTCAAAGCGCAGGTGGCGCATCTGCGGATTTCGTGGGTGGTGCGGGAGATCTTTGCGCCGATCGTGCGGGCGTGTGAAGCGGTGGATCAGGTCTACGTCTTCGAGCGCAATGCGGGGGCGAAGGGTTTTATCCGGCTGACGAAGGAAATCCGGAAAACGAATTTCGACTATGTTTTCGACATGCAGGGCCTGTTGCGCACGGGGCTCATGACGTCGCGGGTGCGGGCGGAAAAAAAGGTTGGCCGTTCCGACGCGCGCGAATGGTCCGGGGTCTTCTACGATCAGAAAGTCCCGCTGCCGCCGGCGGGGAAACGCAGTCACGCCCTGGATATTCTCCTGCAATTTTGCGCGGTGTTCGGGGCGAAGCCGGAACTGCACGGCACCGTAAAATTTCGCGAGGTCGACAGCCTCAACCTGCGCTTTGCCGATTCGCGGGGCGGCGGAAAACCGATCGTGATGTTTGTGGACAGCCGGCGCGCGGAGAAATGCTGGGGCGGCTTCAAGCAACTCACCGAGTTGCTGCTGCGCGAAGACAAGAACCGCAAGGTGGTGTGGGCCGGCAGCGGCTACGTGCATGACCGCGGGGCATTTCCGGCGGCCCAGTTTGCCAACGTGACCGGCAACACCAGCCTCGTCTCCCTGCCTGCGCTGGTGAAGCGCGCCGATTGGGTAATCGCCAACGACAGCGGCCCCATGCACCTCGCGGCGGCGCTCGGCGTGCATGTGCTGGGCATCTTTGGGCCGACCGATCCGCAGCTTTTCGGGCCTTATCCGCTGAACGCCCCCGGCAACGTCGTGGTGCAGGCCCCCGTCGGCGACTTGAAGCTGCTTTCCGCGAAGGACGTCTACTCGCGGCTCCAGCGGGCGCGGGCTCGGTTCAAGTGATGGTTTGATTCCGGCCCGCGGTCCGGCTCTGCTTTATTTTCCATGCTCGATCCGAAGCTCATCCGCGAAACGCCCGACCTCGTCCGGGCGGCGATTGCCAAGAAACATCTCGAAGTCGACCTCGACGCCGTGCTCGCGATCGATACGGCGTGGCGGGCGCAATTACAGGAAGTCGAAGCCCTGCGCGGAAAGCAGAAGGCGGCCAACACCGCGATGGCGGCGCTCCCGAAGGGTTCGCCGGAATTCATCGCGAAAGTGGCAGAGATGAAAGCGGTCTCGGCGCAGGCCAAGGAGCGCGAGGCGGCGCTGAATGAGACGGCGGAGAAGTTCAAGCAGGCCATGCTCTCGATCCCAAATCTGCCGCACGCGAGCGTGCCGGAAGGGCGCACCCCAGAGCAGAACGTGGTCTTCGCGACGAATGGTGACGTGAACGCCGTCTCCGCGTCGGCGAAACCGCACTGGGAGATTCCCGGCTTCGAGAAACTCTTCGACTTTGCGCGCGGCGCGAAGGTAACAGGCGCGGGTTTCCCCTTCTATGTCGGTGACGGCGCGCGCATCGTGCGGGCGTTGCTCCATTTCTTTTTGGATGAAGACGGCAAGGCCGGCTACACCGAGGTGAATCCGCCCATCTTTGTGAATGCGGCGAGCGCGACGGCGACGGGTCAGCTGCCCGACAAGGAAGGGCAAATGTATGAGACGACCCCCGATCACCTTTATGCGGTGCCGACGGCCGAAGTGCCGCTGACAAATTTCTTCCGCGACGAGATCGTGGAGGAGTCGGCGCTGCCGATCTATCGCTGCGCCTATACGCCGTGCTTTCGCCGTGAGGCGGGCAGCTATGGCAAAGATGTGCGCGGGCTGAACCGGCTGCACCAGTTCGACAAGGTGGAGTTGCTCAAATGGGTGCATCCGGCGACGAGCTACGATGAACTCGACAAGCTGCGCCTCGATGCCGAGCGGCTGCTGCAGAAACTGGGGCTGCCCTATCGCGTGCTTCTCATGTGCGGCGGCGACCTGGGCTTTTCGCAGTCGAAAAAATACGACCTCGAAGTGTGGTCGGCGGGTCAGCAACGCTGGCTGGAGGTTTCGAGTTGCTCGAACTTCGAGGCCTTCCAGGCGCGGCGCGCACAGATTCGCTATCGCTCGAAAGACACGGGCAAGCCGGAACTCGTTCACACGATCAACGGTTCGGGTCTTGCGGTGCCGCGCGTGCTCGCGGCGCTGCTTGAAAACAACCTGCAGGCGGACGGCCGCGTGAAACTGCCGGCGGCGCTCGTGCCGTATTTCGGCAAGGAGTATCTCACCTTTGCGTGAGGCGGCGGCGAAGCTCGCAGCGATTTTCCCGCGCGAGCGATTGGACGCGGCGGTGGTGGCGTGGGCGCAAGCCTCGTCGCGCCGCGCACTGTGGGGAATCGCGTGTTCCGGCGGCGCGGACTCGCTCGCACTGCTGCTTTTAGTTTGGGCGCACTGGCCTGAACGACGCGGGCGGTTGCGTGTGCTCCACTTCAATCATCGACTGCGTGGGGCTGACGCGCGGACCGACGCCGTCTTCTGCCGGCGGGTCTGTGCGAAACTGGGCGTCACCTTCACGAGCGGCACGTGGTCGGGCAGTCACCGCGACGCGAGTGAAGCCGAAGCGCGGGCCGCCCGGATGAAATTTTTTTCAGCGCATGCGCGCGTGATCTGGTTCGGGCATCAGCAGGATGATATCGCGGAGTCCATGTTGATGCGGCTCGCGCGGGGAAGCGGCGCGGGCGGGCTCGCGGCGCCGCGACCGGTGCAGACGGTGGCGCGCGGCCGCGTTCACCTACGGCCTGTGCTCACGCTCAAAAAATCCGAGATCGCGGGAGCTTTACGGGCCGTCGGCGTGGGGTGGCGCGAGGACGCGAGCAATTCCACGGATCGGTTTTTCCGCAATCGCGTGCGCCAGTCTGTCCTGCCGGTGTGGAACGAGGCCGCGCAACGTGACGCGCTCGCGGGAGCCGCTCGCTCGCGTCTGCTGCTGGAGGAGGACGACGTTGCGCTTGAGGCCTGGCTCGATGAACTCGACGTGATGGGGCCAGGGCACACGTTGCGGCTGACAAATCTCAAAGGGAAGCCGCGCGCTCTCTGGCGTCGGGGGCTGCACCGCTGGCTGCTCGGCGAACGGCGAGCCGGCGATATTTCACGGGCGGCGTTTCAGGCCCTGCTTGAAGCGGGGGAGAGTGGCCGGCGCACCCGGCATAGTCTTGGGCGACTGGGTTTTGCCGTTACGGATGGCGCGGTCCTGCGCTTCGAGCGCAAGTGATCGCGTTCAGACTTATTTCGCAGGCGCACCAATTGACTTATCGCGCTGGAACATCCACGGTCCGACCTCAGTCCCTATCGTAAATGTCCGAACCTGATCCCAAAAAATCCCGTCGGCCCCTCAAGAGTGTGCCCCCGGATCGCTTTCAACCGAAGATGCTGATCTTCTGGCTGCTGCTTGTAGCCGCTGTGCTCGCGCTGCTCTTTGGCACCAATAGCATCAGCACCCAGCCCGAAATCCTGACGATTCAGGACGTAATTGAACGGTCTGAGGCGAACAATATAGAATCTAATCCCAAGCTGCCCGCGATCATCCGTCCCGATCTGAGCGGTGGGCGCGATGCGCAAGTTATCACTGGCAGTAGCCGGAAAGACGACACCGGGCCCTTTAAGCCGTTCCGGGCGGCCGGTCGGGTAACGGACGCGAATATGATGCGGCTTCAGCAGTCGAAGCTCTTCATTGAGCAGGCGCCGCAAACTGCGCTGATGACCATCGCGGTGAACGTGCTGCCCATCGTGCTCGTGATCGCGTTCGTGTATTTTCTCCTGATGCGCCAACTCAGGCAGGCTGGTCGCGGCGCGCTGAGCTTCGGTAAGAGCCGTGCCAAGCTTCTCACGCGCGACCGCGACAAGATTACGTTTGGCGATGTCGCCGGGTGCGACGAGGCGAAGGAAGAAGTCTCTGAAGTCGTCGAATTTTTGAAGGATCCGAAAAAATTTACCAAAATGGGTGGCCGCATCCCGAAGGGTATTTTGATGGTTGGGCCTCCGGGCACGGGTAAGACGCTCCTCGCGAAGGCCGTCGCGGGCGAGGCCGACGTCCCGTTCTTCAGCATTTCCGGTTCGGACTTTGTGGAGATGTTTGTCGGCGTCGGCGCGAGCCGAGTGCGCGACATGTTTGAGCAGGGGCGCAAGAGCGCGCCCTGCCTCATCTTCATCGATGAAATCGACGCCGTCGGTCGTCAGCGCGGTGCGGGTGTCGGCGGCGGTAACGACGAGCGGGAGCAGACCTTGAATTCCCTGCTCGTTGAGATGGACGGTTTCGACACCACCGAAGGCGTTATCATCATCGCGGCGACGAATCGCCCCGACGTGCTCGACAGCGCGTTGCTGCGTCCTGGTCGCTTCGACCGCCAGATCTATGTCGACCTGCCTGATCTCAACGGTCGCGAACAAATTCTCCGCGTCCATGCGAAGAAAGTCAGCCTCGCCGAAAACGTCGACCTGTCGGTCATCGCTCGCGGCACGCCTGGACTCTCGGGTGCCGACCTGTCAAATCTACTCAACGAAGCCGCGCTGCTCGCGGCCCGGCGCAACAAGAAAAAAGTCGAGATGATCGACGTCGAGGATGCGCGGGAGAAGGTGCAGTTTGGCCGAGAACGGCGCCGCCTGATGGATGACGAGGAAAAGAAACTCACGGCCTATCACGAGGCCGGCCATGCGTTGATTACGGCAGTGCTCGATGACGGTTCGCTGCCGGTGCACAAGGTCACGATTATCCCGCGCGGGGGCAGCCTCGGCAGCACGATGTATATTCCGAAGAAGGACATCCTGACCCAGGAAAAGAAAAAGCTGGAAATCCGGATTGCCACCGGTTGCGCGGGCCGGATTGCGGAGGAAGTCGTCCTCAACGATATTTCCAATGGTGCGGCTGGCGATATCCGGCAGGTGACCAAAATCGCACGCCACATGGTTTGCGACTGGGGCATGAGCCCGCTGGGGATGATCGCGTTTGGCGAAAGCAACGACACGGTTTTCCTCGGGCGCGAAATTACACGCAACCAGACCTATTCTGAGGAAACCGCCCGTAAGATCGACGCGGAGGTTTTCCGGATCGTCGACGAGCAATATAAACGTGCGAAGGAGATCGTCCTCAGTCATCGGGCCGCCCTCGACAAGATCGCCGGCGCGCTCCTGGAATTCGAGACAATCGAAGGCAAGCACGTGCTCGAGATCATGCAGTTCGGTGAAATCCGCTCGCCCATCGTCGCGATCGTTCCGCCAAAACTGGAAACCCCGGCCCCGGACAAGAAGCTCCCGGAAAAGGGAACTCCGGCCGCGGAATCACTCCCGCCGGGCGCTCACGCGCCGAACCCCGCGTAGCGGGAAATCGATTTAAGAAACAAAAGGCGCGAAGTAATTCGCGCCTTTTTTGCGAGTTGACGAAAAATCAGCCTTGGTTTCGCCGGAGCCGTCGCGAAGATCGAAATACTCTTCCATGAAAATCTGTTGTATTGGCGCAGGCTATGTTGGCGGTCCGACGATGGCAATGATCGCCGCCAAGGCGCCTCACATTGAGGTCAAGGTGGTTGATATGAACGCTGCGCGCATCGCCGCTTGGAACTCCGATACGTTGCCGATCTACGAGCCGGGCCTGGATGAGTTGGTAAAAGCGCACCGCGGGAAGAACCTGCATTTCTCCACCGATGTTCATGGCGCGATTAAGGCGGCTGACATCATCTTTGTGGCGGTCAATACGCCGACCAAAACCTATGGTCTTGGTGCGGGCCGCGCAGCCGACCTGCGCTTCATCGAGTCGGTCGCGCGCACGATCGCGGAGCACGCAAATGGTCCGAAGATCATCGTCGAAAAATCGACCATTCCGGTCAAGACCGCCGAGACCATCAAGGACATCCTCGCGGCCAATGCGCGTGGATTCAAATTCGAGGTGCTGTCGAATCCGGAGTTTCTCGCCGAGGGCACTGCGATGGCCGATCTCACACTGCCCGATCGCGTCCTGATTGGCGGCGAGCGCACCCCGGGCGGCGAGGTGGCGATCAAGACGCTGGTGGATGTCTATGCCAACTGGGTGCCGCGCGATCGGATTATCACGACCAATCTCTGGTCGTCGGAGCTTTCCAAGCTCGTGGCCAACGCTTTCCTCGCGCAGCGCATTTCGTCGATTAATTCCATCTCCGCATTGTGCGAAGCGACCGGAGCGGACGTGGATGAAGTTGCGAATGCCATCGGGCGCGATACGCGGATTGGTCCCAAATTTCTGAAAGCCTCGGTGGGGTTTGGTGGTTCATGCTTTCAGAAGGACATCCTCAACTTGGTCTACTTGTGCGATCATTTCGGCCTGCCCGAGGTCGGGGCATACTGGGAAAGCGTGGTGAAGATGAACGATTGGCAGAAGCACCGCTTCGCTGCGCGCATCGTGCGGTCCTTGTTTAACACGGTGGCCGACAAGAAAATCGCGGTGCTCGGTTTTGCCTTCAAAAAAGACACCAACGATACGCGCGAGTCCGCCGCAATCTCG
>JANNEY010000088.1:0-7085 GCA_031379235.1 Opitutaceae bacterium
CGGCGGGCGTCCCTGCCCGCCGGCTCAGGGCGTTCGCCAAACCACGGCGGGCAGGGACGCCCGCCGCTACTTCCTGCGCCGCTCCCACATCGCGGGATCGATGAGCAGCGCGGATCGCTCGCCGCGCAGCACGGCGAGCACGCCCTCGGCGGCGGCGACATGACTGCGGCGGCGGCCTTCGTCGGTGTAGGCCGCCATGTGCGGCGTGGCGACGACGCGCGGGTGGCGAAACAGCGGATGATCGGCGGCGACGGGCTCGCGTTCCCACACGTCTAGGCGGGCGCCGGCGAGGCGGCCGCTTTCGAGTGCGGCGAGCACCGCGGCTTCATCGACGAGCGGGCCGCGCGCGGTGTTGATGAGAATCGCGCCGGCCGGGAGCAGCGCAAGCTGCGCGGTGCCGATGAGCCCGCGGGTCGCGGGGATGAGCGGCGCGTGAAGCGAGAGCACGCGTGCGCCGCGCAGCAGTTCGTCGAGCGAGGCGCAGCGCGTCACGCCGGCGGCGGCCATCGTTTCAGCGGCCACGAGCGGATCGAGCGCACAGACATTCATGCGAATTGCGCGCGCCATTTCCGTCACGCGGCGCGCGATGCGGCCGAAGCCGACGAGCCCGAGCGTCTTGCCCGCGAGATCGAAGCCGAGCACGTGGGCGTCGAGTTTCCATGCGCCGGTCTTCGAATGGCGATCGGCGGTGGCGACGCGGCGCGCGACGGCAAACATCAGCGCGATGGCAAACTCGGCGGTGGACTCGGTGGGGGCATCGGGCGTGTTGAGCGCGCAAACACCGGCGGCGGAGGCCGCGGGCACATCGACATTATCATAGCCGATGCCCGTGCGCGCGATTGCGCGCAGCCGCGGTGCTGCGGCAAACGCCGCCGCGTCCCAGTTCCGCTGCACACCGACAATCGCCGCGTCGGCCACCGCTGAATCGCCGGGCACGGTCAGCGCAGGCGGGATGTTCGGTCCCGCGAGCCGCACGTGCGACGTCAACGCGGTGAGGGCGTCGGCGTGGAGTGGAACGTCGGTCCAGAGGAGGGGGAGCGGGGAAGACATGGGGTTCGCTGCAATTACGGCCCGACAGTCGCGCGACCGGCTGAGCGTGTCGCGTCTATTTTGTTTGTTGTAGGGCAGGGTCTCCTGACCCCGCGTTTAGTCCTTCGTGGTCAGTGCGCGTGATTCCTTTCCCCCGCCTGGCGGTGAGGTGGCATGTTTTCCGGCGAGGTCGGGAGATCCCGCCCTACAACTACAGCCTGCGTCGCAGGCAACGCGGCAGAGCAGGTCGTCACGTCACGCCACCTCGATCATGCGCAGCGTGGTGAGGTCGGTCGTAAGATCGGGGCGAGGGTTGGGGAGGAGAAAGTCGTGGACGGTGACAGGGGGACGTGGACGCGGCCAAGCGCCGCGCGCAACCGGCAGTTCGGCGCGATGGCGGAGCGGTTCCTGATCGGCGCGAGTCAGGCCGAGGCGGTAGTGGGTGGGGCGGAGGGTGGGAGCGTTCATGGTAAATGAATCGCCCACTCGCGTTGTCACCGGACGGGGCCGAAAAAAAGCCCCTCCGGTGTGACACCGGAGGGGCAAAAGTCTTTTGGACGTTTAGAACCCTCGCGGTGCGCCGGTAACGGCGGACACGATAATAGCTACGACGGAGGCGACGACCACGGAAACGTGGGCGGAGCGCGAAGTAATCGTCGGGCTATGAAGGTTCATCTGCGAGCGCCGAAAAAGGCGGAGGGGAGGGGGAGTGTCAATCGCGGTTTTCAGGCAAGAACTCGATGTGTGACCAGCGGGTGCTTTCTTACTCCTTCTTCGCCTCATTCTTTTTGGCGGCGGCTTTCTTCAGCGCCGGTTTCGGATCGAGGTTGGCGGCGAGCTCGGAGGCGGTGAGGGAGGACTGCACGCCGTTGGCGGGGACTTCCATTTGCGCGAGCCAGAGGACGGCGTTGAGGACGAGTGTGCGGAAATCCTCCTGGCCCCAGTTGGAGTGAAAGTGCGCGCCGGTGAAACCGAAGCCGCGGCCGCCGTCGGGGCGCTCGTAAGCCCACGAGACGGTCTGCGGCTCGCCGCGCGCGACCGCGGCGCGCATCGTGGGATTGCCGGAGTGATGGCCGTCGGGACGCTCGGCCGTGGAGGCATCGGGCACGGCGCTGAGGATGGGCGTGAGGCCGCGGCGAGGTTCAACAAAGCGCAGGTGAAAATACCACTCGTCGCGGATCGTGAACGGCTTCACGCCGCGCGTGATCGGGTGGGCGGGTAGGGCGGTGAACTTGGCGTCCCAGTGGGGATTCACGGACCAGTGAATCTCGAACGCGGCTCCGACCCAGCGGAGAAATTCCTTCTGGCCCTTTTCGAGCGTGGGCTCAGTGGCGTAGTGGAGCAGCCCCAGGCCCGTGCCGCGCGCGAGTGCGCGCTCCAGTTGCCCGAGCCTATCCTGCTGGAGGGCGAGGTGTTTTTCACCGCCGTCGCCGTAGATGATGATGGCTGCCGCGCCGTCGAACGCCGCGGGATCGCCCGGCCACTGGCCGAGCGTGACCTCCGTCCTGAGGCCAGGGATGCCGGCGAGACATTTTTGGATGAGCAAAATGCCGGCGTTGTGCTCGTGCGCACCGGGGCCGTGGCTCGGCGGGCCGGCGATGAGGAGAACTTTCTTGTCGGCGGCGGAGGCGGTGAAAACCGACAGCGCGGCGCAAAGCGCGACGACGGCGAGGCGGAGTTGGGGGTGGGGCATGGGAGTGGGGAAAAGCCTGCGGATTTTGCGCCGCGGATGGCAACGGCGATTCGCGGCCGGCGGCGCGGCGCTGGGAATGCGTTTGACTCACCGTCAGCCGCGAGGGAGGCAAGACCCGCCCGCTCAGTCCAACCACCCAACCGGAGGAACCATGAAACGTCGCACCCTGCTTGCCGCCATCGCCACACTTGCCGTGCTGCCGATTTTTGCCGCCCCCCCGCCCGACACCGCCAAGTCCGCGAAGCCCGCCAAGCCGCTACATGTGGCGATGGGCAAGGAAGTGAACCTCGCCGACTACCTCGTGCCCGGCAAAACCGTGATTTTCGATTTCTACAGCGACTACTGCGGGCCGTGCGTGCAGATGAGTCCGATGCTGGAGAAGCTCCACGCGAACCGGGCTGACGTGGTCGTGGTGAAGGTCGATATCAACCGTGCTGGTTTGAAAGGCATTGATTGGAAATCGCCGGTCGCGAAACAATTTCAGCTGCAATCAATCCCCCACTTCAAAGTCTACGGTCCGAATGGAAAACTCCTCGCTGAGGACGGCACGCCCGCGATGGCGGCGCGTCGCATCGTGATCGGATTGATCGAGCAAAAGCCATGAACCCGCGCGGGCCGATGCGGCGGCGGCAGTTTCTCGGCGCGGCTGCCACTGGGGCCACGCTGTTTGGACTCAGCGGTGCGACGACCCGCGCGGCCGCGGCCAAGGATGCGAAGCGCCCCGTGCTCATGCACGCCGGCCATCAACACGATCATTCGGAAACGACGCTGCGCGCGCTGGCGGCGTTTGGCGTGAAGAACATTTGCAGCGGAAAAATCGGGCGCGCGCATGAGACCGAGGCGTGGAGCGTCGATGCGCTCGTGCGGCTGCGGCAGCACGTCGAGTCGTTTGGCATCAAGCTCGACTGCGTGTCGCTCCCGCTCAGCTCGGGCTACATCACGCGCTCGGAGCATCCCGAAATTCTGCTCGCGAAGGATCCGGAGCGCGACCGGACCTTGGAGCATTTTCGCCAGATTATCCGCAACTGTGGGAAGGCGGGAATTCCGATGGCGAAATACAACCTCACGTTCATCGGCGTCGTGCGGACCGAGCGCACCATCGGCCGCGGCGGCGCGAGCCTGAGCGCGTTTGATTTTTCCAAGTCGAAACAGGAACCGCCGCTCACCGAGGCCGGCCGCATCACCGACGCGATTTACTGGGACCGCATCGAGTATTTCCTGCAGAAGCTCGTGCCCGTCGCCGAGGAGGCGAAGGTGAAGATCGCGTGTCATCCACAAGATCCGGCGATGCCGCCGGAGTCGGGCTGGCGTGGCGTCAACACCGTGCTCGGCACGCCCGCGGGCCTGCGCAAGTTTGTCGAGCTGCAGGCGAGTCCCTACCACGGGATCAATTTTTGCCAGGGCACTGTCTCCGAGATGCTCGAAAAACCCGGCGAGCAAATCTACGACGTGATTCGCGAATTCGGACGGCGGGGGAAAATCTTCAACGTCCATTTCCGCAACATCCGCGGCGGCTTCCTGAAATTTGAGGAGACCTTTCCCGACGAAGGCGATGTGGACATGCCGCGGGCGCTCCGTGCCTACCGCGAGGTTGGTTACTCCGGTATGATCATGCCCGACCATGTGCCGCAGATCCTCGGCGACCCGCAGGGGCAGAAGGCGTTCGCGTTCTGCTTCGGTTACATTCAGGCGCTGCTGCAGCAACTGCGCACCGAGGCGTAATAAGTTCTCCACCCCGGATACTTTTCCCGCGGCGCGCGTCTTGCGCCCGAACTCCCATCCCCATGAACTCCCTCCGCCAATTCATTAGCGCGACCCTCGTCGCTTGTTTTCTCGCCGCGACGGCATTTGCCGCCGACGCCTCGCCGACCGGCACTTGGAAATTCACCGCGGCTGGCCGCGGCGGTAATCCCGGCATCGAGCGGACGCTTACCCTCGAACACAAGGACGGCAAACTCACCGGCACGCTCAAAGGCGCGTCGATGGGGCAATTCGAGATTCCTGACACCGCGATCTCGGCCGCGTCGTTCAAGGACGGAGCGGTCGCCTTCAACGTTGAGCTCGATTTTAACGGCAATAAGTTCGTCACGAAGTATTCCGGCAAGCTCGCTGGTGACACGATCACAGGATCGGTGGAGCGTCCGGGTCGCGACGGCGGTGCACCGATTAAGACCGATTGGGTCGCCAAGCTCACCAAGTAGGCCGGGCATCAAGGCACGGCCGTGTTTGCCGTGTTGTTTTCTCTCTAATCCCGCCCTCTCGGGCGGGATTGTTCCTGCCGTGGCCCGACTGTCTGGCAATGGCGGTCGTTGCGGGTCTGTGGTTGAAACCGTCCGGTTACTTCCTCCGACAAAGGGCGCTTGCCCGGTGTTGGGCCTTCGTGCCGAATAACCGGCTTTTCCATTTCTGCCCCGTCCCTGCCTAATGTCCGATTCCAGCCCACGCTCCGCCGTCGTCACCCGCCGCCGCCGCTATGCGATTGTCGGCCTGGGTTCGCGGCATGTGTTGTATCAGGACGCGATCGAGAAGGTGCATGCGCAACATGCTGAACTGGTCGGGCTCTGCGATGCCAATTCCGGTCGCATTGAACTCGCCCGCCGGCGTTCGGCGAACAATGCGGCCACGGTCCCGGCGGGCTACCTCGCCGCCGATTTCGAACGGATGTTGGCGGAGGGCCGGCCCGAGGTCGTGATCGTCACGACGATCGATGCCTCCCATCACGACTACATCATCCGGGCGATGGAGGCCGGTTGTGACGTGATCACGGAAAAGCCGATGACCACGGATGCAGCCAAGTGCCGGCAGATTCTGGAAACGCGCCGCCGCACTGGGCGGCGCTGCCGCGTGACCTTCAACTACCGCTATTCGCCGCCGCGCTCACAGGTGAAGGATCTGCTGATGAGCGGGGAAATTGGCGAGGTGCTGTCGGTGGATTTTCACTGGCTGCTCAACACCCACCACGGGGCGGACTATTTCCGCCGTTGGCATGCGCGAAAGGAAAATTCCGGCGGTCTCTTCGTCCACAAAAGCACCCACCATTTCGATCTCGTGAACTGGTGGCTGGGCGCGGTGCCGGTTTCGGTCGTCGCCACGGGCAAGCGGGAATTCTACACGCCGGCGATGGCGCGGCGGCTGGGGTTGGGTGGGGCGCATGAGCGTTGCCGCAGCTGCGAGGTCAGGAGTCGCTGTGGTTTTCAACTCGACCTTGGTGCCAGCCCGACCCTGAAAGCGCTCTACCTCGATCAGGAGGACCACGATGGTTACTGGCGCGACCGCTGCATTTTCCGCCCGGAGATCGACATTGAGGACACGATGAACGCGCTCGTGACCTACGACACCGGGGCGACGCTCAGTTACTCGCTCAACGCCTTCAATGCGTGGGAGGGCTACACCATCGCGTTCAACGGCACGAAGGGCCGCCTTGAGCACAGCATTGTGGAATCAGTCTACATCAACGGCACTGAAACCGTGCAGGGCGGCATTGCTGCGGATGGCGTCAAAATTCGCGTCATCCCGCTGCGGGGCTCCGGCTACGACGTGAAACCGTGGAGCGCCGCGGGTGATCATGGCGGTGGCGACCGCCTGATGTTGGAGGATATTTTCCTGCCGGAGTCGGCGACCGACAAATACCTGCGCGCCGCCGATGAGCGTGCCGGCGCCTGCTCAATCCTCGTCGGGATCGCGGCGAATCGCAGCATGGCGACGGGTGGTAAGATCGCGGTTTCCGATTTGATCGGGGAGGTGCCCGTGCCCGACTACGCGCCGATGCCGTCGCGCGCGGCCGACCTCCCGATGCCGACGAAATAGTCCTCGGCAAACGCAACCGATTTCGTGCTGGCCGGTCGGTCAGCACGTCAGTCACAGCAACAATAACCCAAATCCCATGAAATCACTTCGTCGTTCGCTCGCGGCTTTTGCCGCTGTCTGTCTTATGTCCGCCGCGGCTTTTGCCGCGGATGCTTCCGGAAACTGGACTTGGAGCCAGCCCGCCCGTGGCGGTCAGGGCGAGGCCCGCGTGTCCACCCTCACCCTCGCGATGAAGGATGGTAAGCTCACCGGTAAGCTCACCACCCCGGGCCGTGGTGGCGATCCGGTTGCGACCGAAATCAGCAACGCGATGGTCAAGGGCGACACCGTGTCCTTCTCCGTCGAGCGCGAGTTTAACGGCAACAAGATGGTCTCGAAATACAGCGGCAAGCTCGCGGGTGACGCCATCACCGGCGAAGTCGAGGCTCCCGGCCGCGATGGCGCCACGGCCAAACGTGAGTGGGTCGCGAAGCGCGCGAAGTAGTAAGCGCGGCGGATCTTCCGAGTCGTTCTCAAGCCGGTGCCATGGCACCGGCTTGAGAACGACTCGGAAGAT
>JANNEY010000102.1:0-18088 GCA_031379235.1 Opitutaceae bacterium
CGTCGCGACCACCGTGCCGTCCCGGCGCAGCGTCAGGCGGTAACTATGCGCCCGCCGGCTGCGCTCAAAAACAATGCCATCCATCGTCGGCGCTGGCGCAGCCGCGGGGTGCACCGCCACCGGCGGCACACGGCGCGCCGCCGTAGGCGGCGCGAAAAAAGCGAGCAGGGTCTGGAGCCCACCGTCGTTCATTCAGTTTCCGAAGTGAGCAAATGCCGGTCGCTCGTCAACGCCGCGGTTGCTTTCCCCTCTACCGGGCCAGGCAGAAATTAGCCACGGATGGCCCCGGATAAACACGGATTCAGAAAAAAACATCCGGGCGGAGGCGGCGCAGAAGCACGGGGGCGCCCCACGGTGAGTCAGCAGCCCGGAGGCCACAATGCGCCGTTTTGATCCGCGTTTATCCGTGTCCATCCGTGGTTAAAAATTTCGGCGTTCTGCCGCTCATCGCCAAATCACATCCCGGTCGATCTGTTGGATCGCGGTGCGGCCGGTGAGCGCCATCGCCATCTCGAATTCACGGCGCAGGATATTCACGACGCGCGCCACCCCGTCCGCCCCACCGACGGCAAGGCCGTAAAGGTAGGGCCGGCCGATCAGCACCGCCGAGGCGCCGAATGCGATCGCCTTGAGCACGTCGGTGCCGCGGCGGATGCCGCCGTCCACCAGCACGGGCACGCGGCCGCCGATCCGGGCCGTAACTTCGGGTAGTGCCTCGATCGTGGCGGGCAGCGTGTCGAGGTTTCGCCCACCGTGATTGGAAACGATGATGCCGGCCGCGCCCACGTCCACGCCGCGCGCCGCATCGTCGGCGTTCATCACGCCTTTGAGCACCACGGGGAGTTTCGTGATCGTGCGGAGCCACTCGATTTCCTTCCACGTGAGTTTCGGATCGAGCAGCGCACTGTAGATCGTGTCTTCCGTCGCCCGGTGGCCGCCCGTCGCGGTTTTCAGGCCTTTGAGGTTCGCGCGCTCGACGCCGGGCGGCAGGGAAAACTTCGTGCGCGTCTCCCGGTAGCGCGCCCCGAGCACGGGCGAGTCGACGGTGACGACCAGCACCTCGTAACGCGCGGCCTCGGCGCGGCGGATGAGCTCGCGCGTAAAATCGCGGTCGGGTTGCACGTAGAGCTGAAACCACTTCGGCCCCGGCGCCGCGCGCGCGACGTCCTCAAGGCTCGTCGTTGCCGAGGTGCTCACGACCATCAGCGCCCCCGCGGCATGGGCGCCGCGCGCGGTCGCGGCCTCGCCGTCGGGATGCGCGAGTTTGTGATACGCCGTGGGCGCGAGGAGAATCGGGAAGGCCAGCTCGCGACCAAACAGCGTCACCCGCGTATCGAGCTGCGAGACATCAACGAGGACACGCGGCCGCAGGCGCAGGCGCGCATAGGCCTCGTGGTTCCAGCGCAGCGAGAGCTCGTCCGCCGCACCGCCGCTGATGTAGTTCCACGCGAGGTGGGACATGCGTGCCGGCGCAATTTTCTCGTAGTCGGAAATATCCGCGGGCGTGTCCGCCGCCGCGACGCCGCCAGTTGCGCCAGGGGCCGGAACCGCCGGCGTCATACCCTCGGCCGCCAGCACGGCACCGCCCGCCAGAAGTCCGGTGGTGCGCAGTAAATCGCGTCGCGTGATCGCCATGGTGGGGTTGGGGTGAAACGCGGCTTCTTGCCGCCTGTGGCGATGGTCGTGCCGCAACGCGGCCGGTTGCGCCAGAATTATCTTTGGCGGTCACGCCGCTGCCGCCACGCATGCCAGAGCGTCGCGACCTGCCCGGTGTGCTCCGGCACCAGCAGCACAATCGCCATCTCCTCGATGCCGGCGAGCACGAGCAATCCAATCGCCCCGTGAAACGGCCCCGCTGTCCACGACGCCAGCAGCGGAATCAGCGACAGGGCGCAGGCCACGACGCCCACTTTCGCACACCAGGTGTGGTAACAGGGTGCGCGGCCGAGCCGCACAAAACCCAGCACCACCACCCCGAAAAACGCCGTAAGCCCGACGGCAATCCAGGGCAGCTCGCGATGGGTGATGTCCGGCCAGAGCAATCCGATGCCCGCGAGCCCGGTCATCAACGTCAGGTAATCCGCCGCGCTGTCGAGCTTGCGCCCGAATTCCGTGTGCGCGTTGAACCGGCGCGCAAAAAATCCATCGAGCGCATCGGTCGCAAGCGCGGCCGCTAGCAACCCGACAAACCACGGGCGCGAACCGCCCAGCGCCACCATCAGCAGAGCCGGCATCAGCGCGATGCGCACGCCGCTGAGCAGGTTGGGCCAGAGCTTGGGGTCAATGCTAGGCATGCGGCAGTATCGTCCCGGTGCGTGCGTGCGCGAGTCTACACGCGCACGATTTCCCAGCTCACTAATTTTCCCGCCTCGACCGTCAGCCACGCAAAGCTCGCGTGCGAACCGCCGCGCGGCCGGGTGATGCAGCCGGGGTTGAGCCAGCGCACACCATCGATCACTTCGTCGCGCGGCACATGGGTGTGCCCGTGCAACACCGCCTGCACCCCCTTCGGCACGCGTGAGGGCGGAATATGCGTCAGGTAAAACGTCACGCCCGCGCGCTTCAGTTCGAGGTCCAGCGGCCACCCGTGGTGCTCGTCGCAGTTTCCTCGCACCACGCGCAGCGGCGGCCCCAACTGCTCGAATTCCACCAGCGTCACCGGATCACACACGTCACCGAGGTGCCAGATCTCGTCGGCTCCGCGCAACCGCTCCGGCAGAGGCGCCGGGCAGCGATCATGGGTGTCGGAAAGGACGGCGATGCGCATGGAGTGATGATGTTGTTTTTCCTTGTCATCGCGAGGTGCGCAAAGCGCGCCGTGGCGATCCAGCTCGATTGCTTCGTCGCCGCGCCGGGCGCTGCTCCTCGCAATGACAAACGATGCTACTACCACTGAAGCGGGCGGCTTGCACAGCGGTTTTTCGCGGCTCAGTTTTCGGCTGCCGTGCTGCGCAATCTCGCCATCGACTTCGACTCGTTCTTCGCCGCCGTCGAGCAGCAGGAGCGGCCGGAGCTGCGCGGCAAACCCGTCGGCGTCGTGCCCGTCATGGCCGAGACCACGGGCTGCGTCGCCATCAGCATCGAGGCGAAGAAGCTCGGCCTGAAGCGCAACGTCCGCGTCGCCGAGGCGCGCCGGCTCTGCCCCGGCATCGCCATCGTCGAGTCGCGGCCCGAGGTCTACATCGACTACCACCGCCGCCTGAAGGCCATCATCGAGTCCTGCGTGCCGGTGAAAAAAGTGCAGTCAATCGACGAGCTGGAATGCGAGCTCACCGCCGATTTCGCCGCCGCGCCTGAGCGCGCGCGTCAGCTCGCCCTCGACATCAAGGCCAAGATCGCCCGTGAGGCCGGTGCGCATGTGCGCTGCTCCATCGGCATCGGGCCGAATTGGTTTCTCGCGAAGGTCGCCTCCGACATGGAAAAGCCCAACGGCCTCGTCGTGATCGACGACGCCGACATCCCGGGGAAACTGCTCCACCTGAAGCTCACGGATTTCTGCGGCATCGGCGAAGCCATGGAGACTCGCCTGCACAAGGCCGGCATCGAGACCGTCGCGCAGCTTTACGCCACGAGCGCCGCGCAGCTTCGCGCCATCTGGGGCAGCGTCGAGGGCGCGCGTTTCCACGCGTGGATGAACGGCGGCCTGCAGGAGCGCGAGGTCTCGCAGCACAACACCGTCGGCCACGGCCACGTGCTCCCGCCGTCGGGCCGCAACGACGCCACCGCCCTCGCCGTGCTCCACCGCCTCCTGCAAAAGGCCGCGATGCGCCTCCGCCACACCGGCCACTACGCCGGCTCGCTGCACGTCTCCGTCCGCTACCGCGACGGCACGAACTGGAGCGGCGACCGCCGCTTCAACGAGACGCAGGACACGCTGCACTTCACGCGCGTCGTGAACGAGCTCTGGGCCGCCCGCCCACGCGCCCACCTCCTCCTCGCGCCGCTGCAAGTCGGCATCATCCTCGCCGACCTCCTCGAAGGCTCCGCGCACACCTCCGACCTCTTCACCGCCGAAACGGAAAACACCCGCGCCCGCCTGCACGCCGCCGTGGACACGCTCAACAAGACCTTCGGCAAAAACTCCGTCTACTTCGGCGGCGCCCACGGCGCGACCGACTACGCCCCGATGCGCATCGCCTTCACCCGCATCCCCGAGCCCGAGCTGGAGGAGATCGACGCTTCGCTGGGGCGGAGGCTGAAGCCGAAAAAATAATTGCGGCCGGTGAAATGTCGTGGTCACCCCCGACCGGCTTGTTCAACGCGAATCGTGTGTCGGCAAAACGGCGAAAAATTTCAGAGTTCGTTTTCTGCCTACCGAAGCAGGACCTTCAAAAAAGCCGCTCCACCTCCAGCAGTCACCATACTGTATGGTCCGAGCTAACGGTCACGATAACGGTTGCAGGACTCATATCAAAACCAACTCGGAAAATAGCGCTTAATCGCCGTTGTAATCACCAAGAGTAGGACTCCGCCGATCAATGATAAGGTGACTATGCCGATTGGCTTTTTCCACCACTTTTCGTCGGCATCTTTATGGTCGTTTTCATTCATCGAAACCGAAATCCCTTTACCCGCATTCCCGGTGGCCTTCGTTCCGCTCACGTGAGCGTCGAGGTTGCCAACGATTCGTATTCCGTCGGCGCCGTTGTTCGACGCATCACAATTCTCTATGATTATCTTTGGTTTTTCTTTCATGGGATTGATTGGCCAAACGATGATATGGGCCCTTGCACGAGTGCCTTTTCGGGTAGGGTAACGGCACTTGATCGAGCCGCTTCACGTGCGCTGGTGCAAGGCCGTTATTTGCTTCCTGAATTCCGCCCACATCCGCGCTCGGTTCTCCATCCTTTATTCGCTTTTCTCCGCCCTCATTACGCATCAGGCCCGAGCGGACATTATTCTGAGGATTATTGCATCCGCAGCGCCGCAGCGCCTGACTCAGTTCCTCTGATCCCCCAGCTCACCTCGCCGCGCTTTCTGCGGCGATTACCTTTCGCCCCATGAAACTCCGCTCCGTTCTCCCCTCGGCGTGCCTTGCCACCGCGTTCATCACACTTGTTTCTCAGGCCGCCACCCCCGCCACACAATCGCTCTTCGACGGCCACACGCTCACCGGCTGGGAAGGCAACACGTCTCTCTGGCGCGTCGAGGATGGCGCCATCACGGGTGAAATCGCCGCGGGCGCTACGCTCGCGAAAAACGAATTCCTCTACTGGAAGGGCGACGTCGCCGACTTCGAGTTGACCGCCGAATTCCGGATCAGCGGGCCGGGGAATTCCAACTCCGGCATCCAGTTCCGCTCGGAGCGTCTGCCCGACGGCGCGGCCAAGGGCTACCAGGCCGACATCGACCTCGGGGAGCGTTACCTCGGCAACATCCATGACGAAAAGGGCCGCAGCATCCTCGCGCCGCGCGGCACGCGCCTCTCCATCGCACCCGATGGTCGGAAGTGGACGGAGAAATTCGGCGAGCCCGACGACTACAAATCCCTCTTCCGCCCCGCGCCCGCGTGGAACACCTACCGCATCGTCGCCTACGCTTCGCACGCCGAGGTTTGGCTCAACGGCACGCGCGTCTCCGTCCTCGACGATCACGACGCGAAGCTCGCGCGCCACGCCGGCTTGCTCGCACTCCAGCTCCACAGCGGTCCCGGCCCGATGAAGGTGCAGTTCCGCAATCTCCAGCTCACGCAGATCGGGAGCACCGCCTTGCCACCCGCGAGGCCAGCAGGCCTCCCCGCCGTAGCCTCGGCGAAGGAGGGCTCTTCGGAAAAAAGCATCGGCGTCACCCGCAAGAACGGCGACCCGCCGCTCAAGCGCGTCGCCGGCGTCGATGATCTTTCTCGCCTCACGTCGAGCCCCGTGCTCTGGCACCTGCGCGACAATCCCGCCAAGCCCACCGCTGTCCAGAACGCCGCCGCGCAAAAACTCGTCGCGGGCATGAAGCTCCAAGCCGGTTTTCAAGCCGAGCTCATCGCCGCCGAGCCCGACCTCGCGCAGCCGGTGGCGTTCTGCTTCGACGAGCGCGGGCGCATCTGGATCGCCGAGGCGTTTGGTTATCCGAACCGCCAGCCCGAGGGCCAGGGCAAGGATCGCATCTTGATTTTCGAAGACACGAAGGGCGACGGCTCGTTTGCCACGAAAAAAGTCTTCGCGGAAAACCTGAATCTCGTCAGCGGCCTCGAGGTGGGTTTTGGCGGCGTGTGGGTCGGCGCCGCGCCGCACCTGCTCTTCATCCCCGACAAAAATCGCGACGACCGCGCCGACGGCCCGCCGCAAATCCTCCTCGATGGCTGGGGCTTTCAGGACACGCACGAGACGCTCAACAGTTTCACGTGGGGCCCCGACGGCTGGCTCTACGGCTGCCACGGCGTCTTCTCGAACGCACTCGTCGGCAAGCCCGGCACGCCCGATTCCGAGCGCACGCGCGTCCGCGCCGCCGTCTGGCGCTACCATCCGCTGCGCCACGAATTCGAAATTTTCGCGCACGGCGGCAGCAACCAGTGGGGGCTCGATTTTAACAGCGTCGGCCACCTCTTCATGACGCACTGCCGCAGCTTCTGGGGCCAGGGCGGCACGACCTACGTCATCCGCAACGGCCACTATTGGAACCAGGGCAATAGCAACTTCGCGCCGTTCGTCTCCAATCGCGGCCCCGACTTCGCGCCCGAGCTGAAAAATTTCCTCCTCGCCTCCGCGCGCTACGACAGCGGCGAAGGCGGCGCCGGCAAGCCCGGCACGACGGCCGTCTACGGCGGCCACTCGCACGTCGGCACGATGATCTATCTCGGCGACAACTGGCCCGACACCTACCGCGACCACCTTTTCACGCACAATCTCCACGGCCACCAAATCAACCACCAGATCAACACGCGCGTCGGCGCGGCCTATGAGACCTTCCATGCCGGCTACGACCTGAGCTTCGTCCCCGACGCGACCTACCTCCCGGTTGATCTCCAATACGGACCCGACGGCGCGGTCTACGCGATCGACTGGAGCGACACCCAACACTGCCACAACCCGCGCGACGAACTCTGGGACCGAACCAACGGCCGTCTCTACCGCGTCTCATGGACCGCGACCTACAAGCCCGCCAAGGTCGACCTCGCCGCAATGACCGACGCGCAGCTCGTCGCGCTCCACACGCACAAGAGCGAGTGGTTCGTCCGTGTCGCGCGCCGCGTGCTGCAAGAGCGCGCCGCCACGCGCGCGATCGATGCCGGTGCGCTTACCGCGCTGCGCAAACAAGCCGCCGACAATTCCGGCGGGGATGTTGCGCAACTCCGCGCGCTCTGGACGCTGCACGTCACGAGTAACCTCGACGGTGCACAGATCACATCGGCCCTCGCGCACTCCTCCGAAATCATCCGCGGCTGGGCCATCCAGCTTGGCACCGAGCGCGCCTCCGCCCTCGCGATTTCCGCCGACGCACTCACGCGCCTCGCGACCAACGATCCCTCGCCGCTCGTCCGCCTCGCCGTCGCCAGCGCCGTGCCCGCGCTCCCGCTCGCCCAACGCTGGCCCGTCGCCGCCGCCCTCGCCGCCCACACCGAAGATCGCGACGACCGCTACCTCCCGAAAATGATTTGGTTCGCGCTCGCACCCGCCGTTGGCGCCGACGTGCCGCGCGCCCTCGACCTCGCCGCACGCACGCCGCTGCCCTCGCTCGCCGACTCGATCCTGTGGTTCGCCGCGCGCACCGCCGCCAGCCGCGATCAGATTGTCGCGCGCATTGCGGCTTCGTCCACGAGTGCGGCCGACGCCGCGCGTGCGCTGCGCATCCTGGCGTTCTCCCTCGAGGCCGAGGCCGGCCTTGCGATGCCCGCCGCCTGGGCACAGCTCAGCGGGCGTTTCGCCGGCACGACCGACAACGCCGTGCGCGGTGCATGGGAGCAGCTCTCCGCGCTCTTTGGCGACAAGTCCGTGCTCGCTCCTATCCGCGCGCGGCTCGCCGACACCGCTACCCCGCTCGCCGAGCGCCGTCGCGCCGTCGATCTTCTGCGCCGCGCGGGCGATACCGAATCTACCGCGTTGCTCGTGAAGCTCCTCGACGACGCGCAGCTCCGCTCCGCCGTCATCCCGCTCCTCGCCAATGCGGCCGATGCCGCCGCGGTCTCCGCCGGCCTCATTAAGAACTTCGCCGCGTTCCCCGCCGCCGACCGCACCGCCGCGCTCGCCGCCCTCACGAGCAAGCCCGCGCTCGCGTTGCCGTTGCTCCGCGCCGTCGAGACCGGCGCGTTTGAAAAGAAAAACCTCACCGCGCTTCACGCCCGCCAGCTCCGCAACCTGCGCAGCCCCGAAGTCACACGCGCGCTCGACCGCGTCTGGGGCCGCACCGCGGAAACCTCCGCCGACACCAAGGCCAGCATCGCGCGCATCCGCGATCTCTACCGCGAGGCGCCGCTCTGGTCCTACGACGTGAAGGCCGGCCGCGCCGTCTTCGAGCGCGCCTGCGCCTCCTGCCACGCAGCCGATGCCAGCGCCTCTGTCGGCAAACTCGGTCCCAATCTCAACGGCACCTGGCGCAACGGCCTCGAGTATTTCCTCGAAAACATCGTCGACCCCAACGCCGTCGTCGGCACCGACTACCAGCTCAACCTCGTGACGAAGCGCGACGGCGCCGTCATCTCCGGCATGATCGAAAAAGAATCGGATACCGCGCTCCTCGTCCGAACGATGACCGAGACCGTCAACGTCCCCAAGGCCGACATCAAGTCCCGGGAAGTCACCACCCAGTCGTTAATGCCCGCCGGCCTCCTTGAAGCGTTGCCGCCCCGCGAAGCCGTCGAACTCCTCCTCTTCCTCACGACGGAGCCGAAGTAGTTCCGCCCAGCTTGTCATTGCGAGGAGCAAAGCGACGCGGCAATCCATCTGATCCAGTTATGTCGGACTACTACGTCTATGTTTACGTCGATCCTCGGAACTTCGAGGAGTTTTACTTCGGCAAAGGTAAAGGGAGCCGAAAGAGTGAGCATCTGTTCGAAGAAGGCGACATCCCCAAGGTAAAACGAATCTCGGAAATACGACGAAGCGGAGGCGAACCAATTGTCCGGGTGATCGCTAAAGAGCTATCTGAAGAGCAGGCGCTCTGGATCGAGGCGACCCTTCTGTGGAGATTGGGTAAGTTCACGACCAATCTTATGGCGGGGCATTTCTCGGATCATTTTCGTCCGCACGACACGATGCACCGGGAGATTCCCGGATTCGATTTCCAGAACCGTCTTTACTATTTCAACGTCGGGGAAGGGCCGGAAAGGCGATGGGAGGATTGCCGGACATTGGGTTTCATCTCCGCTGGGCAAGGCAGAAGGTGGCGGGATGCGATTTGCGGATTCCGCAAGGGCGATGTCTTTGCCGCATATCTCAAAGGGCACGGATTTGTCGGCATCGGACGCATCAAGGAGGATGCGCGGATGATTCGTGAGATTCACATTGGTCCCAAACCGCTTACTCAGCTGCGGCCGTTCATGGCCGAGAACTGTGATTCGGCAGAGCTCTCTGACTATGTCGCGTTGGTGGACTGGATTCGCGCAGTTCCGGCGAGTGAGGCCAAGATAAAGCGCAAGGCAGGCATCTACACCACCACGCATGTGAGAGCTTCCCTCGATGGACAGCCGGTCACCGTGAGTTTTCTCAGCTCGGCGTTTGACGTGGATTTCAAGGCTCTGCTCGCCTGAATTGCGACGCTTCCTTACGGCGATCCCTACGGAATCAGAACCGCCCCGCGAATCCCCGTGTCGAGCGTCGCGAGCCGCGCGCCGTGTTTCGCCGCGAGCGCGAGCAGGTGCCCGTCGGTGACTTGCGCGGGCCGCAACACCCACGCGGGTAGATCCACCGCGCCGTTCGCATCGGCCAGCAGCTCGATGCCCGCCGCAGTTTTCAGCCGCGCCAGCAGTTGCCGAGCAACCGCCGCATCCGGCACCAAGCCCGCTCCACCGCAGGTGATGCGAACGAAACCAATCTCGGTCATCGGGCAGCTCGCGAGCCCGTCACCCTTCAGCCCGCGCACCCAGCGGGCGACCCGAGCGTGCTCGGCGTGATGCGTGATGCCGAGTGCGATCAGTGCGTTGACGTCGAGCAGGTAAATCACGGGAAATCCGCCAACATGGCGCGCACCGCCGCGCTGGTGAGCGGCGGCGTGCCCGCGGGGGCGATGAGCGCGGGCAGTCCGGAGACCTTGCTCTTGCCGATGCGGACCTTGGCCGTCTTGCGCGCCTCGGGCTTCAGAAAGATGCCGCCGTCGCGCACCGCGCACGCGAACCGTGCACCCGCATGCAGACCGAGCTTCCGCCGCGCCGCCTGCGGCAGCACCACCTGGCCTTTGGAGGAAAGCGTCGTCGTCATAGCCTTACCGTCTTACCGGATTTTTGGGGTGTCAAGGATGCGCCCGATGGGTGCGGCCAAAATGAGTCTGGCGCGTCCGGCCTTCGACGTCTTTCACTTCAGCACCCCCAACTGCGATGACTCAGGACTCATTCCCGACCCGCCGCGCCTTCCTCCACACCGCCAGCCTCGCCACCGCCGCGTTCGCCGCCGGCTCGCGTTTTGCCTTTGCCGGCGAGCCCGTGTCGGCGCGCAAGGTCCGTGTCGGGATTGTGGGCGGGCGGTTCGGCGCAACGTTTCAGTTTCACGAACATCCGAATTGCACCGTGGAGGCGGTGAGTGACCTGCGCCCTGACCGGCGCGCGACGCTGCAGAAAACCTACAGGTGCGCGAAAGCCTACGACTCGCTCGATGCACTATTGCGCGACCGGCAGGTCGAGGCGGTCTTCCTTGCCACGCCCGCGCCCGACCACGTGAGGCACGCGGTGCAGGCGCTGAAGGCGGGCAAGCACGTGCTCTGCGCGGTGCCGGCGGCGATGTCGCTCGACGAGTGTCGGCTCCTCCTCGACACCGTGAAATCCACCGGTCTCACCTACATGATGGCTGAGACAAGCGCGTGGCAGCAGCCCACGATCTCGGCGCGGAAATTTTTCCAAGAGGGAAAATTCGGCACGCTCTACCACACGGAGTCGATGTATCACCACGCCGGGCTCGAGAGCCTGTTTTTCGAGGACGGCCAGCCCACCTGGCGCCACGGCTTCCCGCCGATGCACTACCCGACACACTGCACCGCGCACCTCATCAGCGTGACGGGCGAGCGGCTCACCGAAGTTTCCTGCCAGGGCTGGGGTGACGACGATCCGCAGCTCAAGGGCAACCCCTACGGCAATCTGTTCTGGAACGAGACCGCGCAGTTCAAAACCAACCGCGGCCACACGATGCAGGTGCAGGTGTGGTGGCGCGGGGCGCATCGCGGTGGTGAGCGCGCGCGTTTCTACGGCGACAAGCTGAGTTTCTTTTTCCCCGATCCCAACGGCCTCGGCGCGCAGCTCGTGCGCTCCGGCAAGCAAACCGAGAAGGACAGCGGCGGCTTCGAGCGCGCGCTGCCGGCCTTCGAAAATTACACCGTGCCCGAGTGGTGGGCCACCGACCTCCTGCCCGCGCCGCTGCGCCACAAGAGCGGCCACGAGGGCTCACACACGTTCATCACCCACGAGTTCATCGACGCGATCGTGCGCGGGCGAAAACCGTTCGTCGATGTGCGTGAGGCCATCGCCTACACCGCGCCCGGCATTGTCGCGCACCAATCCGCGCTCAAGGAAGGCGAGCGGATGAAGGTGCCGAGCTTCGACGTGTAGCCCGCGAACACCCGCGCCGCCCATTTACCCCGATGAGCACTCCCTGCGTTGCTAATTTCATCCGCCGCTGCCCGGCGCCTGCATTGGTCGGCCTGCTTTGTCTCGCCGCGGCCTCGCTTCACGCCGCGACCGGCACCGACCGCCCCAACATCGTCCTCATCTACACCGACGACATCGGCTACGGCGACGTCGGCTGCTACGGCGCCACCAAGGTCCGCACGCCCAATATCGATCGGCTCGCGCGCGAGGGCCGGCGTTTCACGGATGCACACTCCGCCTCTGCGGTCTGCACGCCGTCCCGCTACGCGCTGCTCACCGGCGAATATCCGTTTCGCGTCAACAGCTGGACGCCGATCTTCTCGCGCGCCGGCCTCATCATCGATCCGGCAAAGACCACGATCGCGAGCCTGCTCAAACGTCAGGGCTACGCGACCGCGTGCATCGGCAAGTGGCACCTCGGCTTCGGGCCGAAGAGCCAGCAGCCCGACTGGAACGCCCCGCTCAAACCCGGCCCGCGCGAACTCGGCTTCGACTGGTTCTTCGGCCTGCCCACCGTGAGCAGCCACGCGCCGTTTGTGCTCGTCGAAAACGATCGCGTGCTCGGGCTTGATCCGGCTGATCCTCTCGTGTTCGGCGGTGTGCCCCCGACACAGCCGTTTCCCGAAAAAATCCTGACCGCCAATCCCGTCTCCGGCGGCAAGGCGGCGCATGCGCTCTATCAGGACGAGCAACTCGGCACGCAGTTCACGGAGAAAGCCGTCGCGTGGATTCGCGAGAAACAATCCGCGCCCTTCTTCCTCCTTTTCGCCACGCCCAACATCCACCACCCGTTCACGCCGCATCCGCGTTTCAAGGGCACGAGTGAGGCCGGCCGCTACGGCGACTACATCCACGAGCTCGACTGGATGGTCGGCGAACTGCTCAAGACGCTCGACGAACTGAAACTCGCGGAAAACACGCTCGTGATTTTCACGAGCGACAACGGGGGCATGCTCAACGAAGGCGGGCAGGACGCATGGCGCGCGGGCCACCGCGCCAACGGCGACCTGCTCGGCTACAAGTTCGGCGCGTGGGAGGGCGGCCACCGTGTGCCGTTCATCGCGCGCTGGCCGGGAAAGATTCCGCGCGGCAGCACCTCGACCGATCTCATTTGCAGCATCGATCTGTTCGCGACCTTTGCCGCGATCGGGCGCCAGCCGCTCACCGCGGCCGAGGGTCCGGACAGTTTTAACATTTTGCCCGCCCTCACCGGCTCGCCGGCGAAGCCGATCCGCGAGCATCTCGTGCTCGCGCCGTTCACGCCCAAGGCCATCACGCTGCGCTCCGGCTCGTGGGTCTACATCAGTGCGCAGGGTGACGGCGGCTTCGCCGGGCCGCGCGGCGGACCGGGGAGCGTCGCGTTCAGCCAACGCGTGAACAGCGACATCACGCCCGACGGGAAAATCAAATCCGACGCGCCGCCCGATCAGCTCTACGACCTCGCCACTGATCCACAGCAAACGAAGAACATCGTCCGCGAACGCCCGGAAATCGCCGAGCGGCTCCGCGCCGAGCTCCAAAGACACCGCGACGCTCCGCGCACAGCGCCCACATCATGAAAAATTTCGCCTTTATTCTCGGTCGGTCTGGCATTGCGAGGAGCGCAGCGCCGAAGCAATCGAGCTGGATTGCCGCGGCGCGCTACGCGCACCTCGCAATGACAAAAATGTGCGTGGCATCGTTGTTCGCTTGCGCGACGACCAACGCTTCCGCCGCCACACCCGCGAAACCCAACGTCATCGTCATCTTCACCGACGACCAAGGCTACGCCGATCTTGGCTGTTACGGTTCGCCGAATATCGAGACGCCGCACATCGATCGGCTCGCGGCCGAGGGCCTGCGCTTCACGAATTTCTACGCCGCGCCGTTCTGCGGCCCCTCGCGCGCGCAGCTCATGACCGGCTGCTACGCCACACGGGTGAACCACGCGCGCAATCCCTCGCCCCATTCCAATTTCGGCCTCAACCCCAGCGAGACTACGATCGCGGAAGTGCTCAAGGGCGCCGGTTACGCGACCATGATGATCGGCAAGTGGCACCTCGGCGACGCGCCGGAGCTGCTCCCGGTGCGGCAGGGGTTCGACGCGTGGTTCGGCCTGCCGTTCTCCAACGACATGTGGCGCTACCACCCCAACATGCCCGTGCGCGAAAACGAAGACGCCCTCATGCGCGCCACCCGCGAGCGCGCCGCCTACACGGGATTTGCGGGGCAGGGGAATCCCTATCCACCGGGCGGCGGCTTCCCCAACGATCTGCCGCTGATGCGCGGCGACCGCGTGATTGAGAGCAACCCCGACCAGCGCCAGCTCACCACGCGCTACACGGAGGCGGCGCTCGAGTTTATTTCCGCGCAGACGGAGAAGCCGTTCTTCCTCTACCTCGCCCACGCGATGCCGCATGTGCCGCTCTTCGTTTCGGAAAAATTCGCCGGCAAATCCAAGCGCGGCCTTTACGGCGACGTAATGATGGAACTCGACTGGAGCACCGGCCAGATCATGGCGCATTTGAAAAAACTCGGCCTCGACGAACGCACGCTCGTGGTCTTCACGAGCGACAACGGCCCGTGGCTCCAATACGGCATCGATGGCGGCTCCGCCGGCCCGCTGCGCGACGGCAAGGGCACCACTTGGGAAGGCGGCATGCGCGTGCCCGCAATCTTCCGCTGGCCTGGGCAGATCCCGGCTGGCCGTCACACCGGCGCGGTCGCCGCCAACTTCGATCTGTTGCCCACCGTCGCGCGCCTCGCCGGCGCCGCGCCCCCGACTGACCGCAGGCTCGACGGCCGCGACCTTTGGCCGGTGCTCAGCGGCGCGCGCGACCGCAGCCCGCACGCGCATTTCCACTACCTCGGTGGCAGCGCGCTGCCCACCGCGGTGCAATACCGCGCCATTCGCGACGATCGCTGGAAACTCACCGTCACGATCGCGGCCCAGCGCCTCGTCGCCGCGGAGCTCTACGATCTCGAGGCGGACCTCGGAGAAAAATTCGACCGCCTTAAGCAGCACCCCGAAATTGCCGCTCGCCTGCTCCCGGCGGCGCAGGAATTCTACGACGAACTGCGCGCCAACATCCGCCCCGCCGGCCGTCGCGCCGCGGCCAAATAAGTTCTCCCGCCATGACCCTCGCCCCCACCCGCCGCCGTTTTCTCCAGTCCGGCCTCGCCGGAATTTTCGCCGCCGCTGTCGCGCCCCGGTTCATTCCGGCGCGACTGCTCGGGCAGAACGCGCCATCGAAGCGCGTCACGCTCGGCTTTATCGGGCTCGGCGCTCATGGCCTCGGCGTCAATCTGCGCTCGTTTTTGCAGGAGGACGACGGCGTGGCGCTCGCGATCTGTGACGTGCAGCCGCGCAAGCGCGAAGTCGCGCTCGCCGAGGTCCACAAACACTACGGCAACCGCGATTGCACGGCGCACGCCGACTTCCGCGCGGTCATTGCGCGCCGCGATCTCGACGTGATCGTCATCTCCACGCCCGATCACTGGCACGTCACGATGGCGCTCATGGCGCTTGAGGCGGGCAAGCACGTCTTTTGCGAGAAACCCACGCTCACCATCGAGGAGGGCCGCCGCCTCGCTGAGGCCGTGAAAAAACGTGGCGCCCAGCTTTTTGCCACCGGCCTCGAGGATCGCTCGGTCATCCAGTATTACATGATGGCCGAGGCCGTGCGCAACGGCGCCATCGGTCGCCTGCGCCACATCGCCTGCGGCCTGCAGATCAAGGCGCCCGTGCCGCGCGAGGCGCCCGCGCCCGTGCCCGCGGGCGTGAACTACGAGCTGTGGCTCGGGCCCGCGCCGTTCCGCCCGTATTCGCCCTCGCTGCTCGAGCCGCAGGTCTGGCGGCAGATTCGCGATTTCTCCGGCGGCACGCTCACCGATTGGGGCGCGCACCTCGTCGACACCGCGCAGGTCGCCAATTTTTCCGAGGACTCCGGCCCCGTCTCCGTCACCGGCCGCGGTGAGATCCCGCCCGATACGATGAACGACGTGCCGCGCACCTTCAAAATCGACTACACGTTCGCCAACGGCGTCACCATGGAGGTCACCGCCGGCACGCCCTCGATCCGCTTCGAGGGCAGCGACGGTTGGATCGGCAACCAAGGCTGGCTCGGGCGCCTCGAGTCCAGCGACGACGCCATCCTCCGCCGCAAATACGATCCCAAGACCAGCAAACTGTGGCGCCGCCGCCCGCGCGAGCAGCGCGATTTCCTGGACTGCCTCAAGAACGGCCAGCCGCCCATGTATACGGCGGAGGCGCTGCATCGGCTCAGCACGACGTTACATCTTGGAGCCATCGCGATGGAGCTAGGCCGGCCGCTCAAGTGGGATCCGGTGCGTGAGGAATTTCCCGGCGACGCCTCGGCCAACGCCCTCCGCACGCGCGCCGTGCGCGACGACTGGCGCAAGGCGTAGCGTAGCGGCGGGCTTCTCTGTCTGCCGAGGGTGGCGTTTTCGCGCGTCCTGAACCGGCGGGCACGGCGGCCCGCCACGACGCGAAAAATTCCGTTGGCATCGCGCGCACGCGGGGCGTTTCTCGACGCACCCCACGCACCTTATGCGCCTCTCCTTCCTGCGGTCCTGCTGCCTCCTCGTCGTCGCCGGCCTGCCGGCGTTCGCCCAACGCGGCGATGCGCCCGACGCCAAGCTCCTTCCCGCCGAGGAGTCGCAGAAGAGATTCCACCTCCCGCCCGGTTTCGAAATTCAGCTCGTTGCGGCCGAGCCTGCTTTGGAAAAGCCCTTCAATCTCGCGTTCGACTCCTTCGGCCGCATCTGGGTGACGGGCTCGAAACTCTACCCGTGGCCCGCGAAGCGCGATGCACTCGGCGAGCCGATTGCGACGTTCGACACGCAGTGGGGCGACACGTCGCTCGCGTTTCGCGCGGCTTCGACGCCGCCCGAGCCGCCGGAACGTGGCCTCGACACGCTCCGCGTGCTCTCTGACTTCGACCCTGTGACGGGCCGCGCGCGTAAATCCACCGTCTTTGCCGACGGGCTCAACATCCCCGTCGGCGTGCTCCCGCTTCCGCGTGCGCCCGGCGCGAAGGGCGACTCGGTGCTCGTCTATTCCATCCCCGCGATCTGGCGGCTGACGGACACCGATGGCGACGGCCGCGCCGACGTGCGCGAGAAACTCTACGACGGCTTCGGCTTCAAGGACACGCACGGCATGTCGTCGAGCTACTGGCTGTGGTTCGACGGCTGGGTCTACGGCACACACGGCTTCGCGAACGCGAGCGAGGTCACCGACCGCGCCGGTCGCGTCGTGAAACTGACGAGCGGCAACACCTACCGCTTCCGCCCCGACGGCTCGCGCTTCGAGGTGTTCGTCAACGGCCAGACCAATCCCTACGGCCTCGCCTTCGATGCCCGCGGTGATCTCTACACGGCCGACTCGCACTCGAAGCCCGTCTATCTGCTCGTGCCCGGCGGCTATTACGAGGGCATCGGCAAGGAGCACGACGGCCTCGGCTTCGCGCCCGCGATCACGACCGACGACCACGGTTCCTCCGCGATCGCCGGCATCGCGCATTATTCGGCAACGCATTTTCCGCCCGAGTTCCGCGACAATCTCTTCAACGGCAATCCCGTCACCCGCCGGATCAACCGCACTCGCCTCGAGTGGCGCGGCGCCACGCCCGCAGCGACGCGCCAGCCCGATTTCCTCACGAGCGACGACCGGGCGTTTCGCCCCGTGCAGGTGAAGCTCGGTCCCGACGGCGCGCTGTGGATCGCCGATTTCTACAACCCGATCATCGGCCATTACGAAGCGCCGCTCACGCACCCCGCGCGCGATCAGAAGCACGGCCGCATCTGGCGGGTCGTGTGGCGCGGGCTCGACGTCACGGCGCCCGCGCCCACGCTGCCCAATCTCGCGAACCTGAAACCCGCCGACCTTGTCGCGCGCCTGAGCGATCCGAATCTCGTCGTGCGGTCGCTCGCGTTCAACGAGCTCTTCGCGCGCAAGGACGCCGCCAATGCCGCGCCGGCATTGCGGGCCGCCGCCGCCCGCCTCGTCGCCGGCATCGAATCCAGCGCCGACGGCACCGCAGCGCTGCCGCTCCTCTCTGCGCTGGAGCGCCTCGGCCGCGCCGACGAAGCCCTGCTCCGCCGCGCCCTCGCGCGTCCAGACAGCGCGGTCGCGCACGCCGCGCTTCGCGTCCTTGCCGCGCGCGACAGGTTGCCGGATGATGCCGAGGTGTTGTTCGCCGCCATTGTGGGTGGGGCCGGATCTCCGAGCCGGCCTGAGTTCCCGGCCGCGAATCGCGCCGCAACCCAGGCGCGCTCGGAGAGCGAGTCCTACCGATCGAGCCCCGGTTACAGTTGGCGCCTGATCGCCGAAGCCCTCAACATCTCCCCCCGTTCCGCCGCCCGCCT
>JANNEY010000123.1:0-42430 GCA_031379235.1 Opitutaceae bacterium
GCGTCGGTGTCCTCGCACTGAATCTTAAGTTGGGAGTTGAGGTTGCGGTGTTGGTCCCAACCGGCGTGCATCACTTGGATGAAACGCACGCCGCGCTCGGCGAGCCGGCGCGCCATGAGGCAGTTGTAGGCGTAACTCCCCTGCCGGCGCACCTCGGGGCCGTAGGCGGCGAGGGTCGCCGCGGACTCCTTGGAAAAATCCGTCAACTCGGGCACGCTCGCCTGCATCTTGTAGGCCATCTCGTATTGCGCGATCCGCGTCGCGATCTCGGGGTCGCCGAAATCCTCGCGCTTGATCTCATTGAGCTGCGCGAGGTCGTCGAGCATCCCGCGGCGCACCTCCCGGCTCATGCCATTGGGATTGGAAAGATAGAGCACCGGATCGCCCGCCCCGCGGAAAGCGACGCCCTGATATTTTGTCGGCAGGAAGCCGCTGCCCCAGTAGAAGTCGTAGAAAATCTGGCCGCAGCTCGCCTCCTTGTCACGCGACGTCATCACGACAAACGCCGGCAGATTTTCCGTCTCGCTCCCGAGCCCGTAGCTCAGCCACGCGCCCATCGACGGTCGGCCCGCCATCTCGGAGCCCGTCATGAAATACGTGATCGCCGGGGCGTGATTCACGGCCTCGGTGTGCATCGATTTCACGAAACAGAGATCGTCCGCAATCCCGGCGAGGTTCGGCAGAAAATCCGAGACCCACGCGCCGGATTTTCCGTGCTGCGCAAACTTCGTGATCTCGGCGAGCACGGGGCGCGCCGTCTGATTGCCGGTCATCGTCGAGAAGCGCCGCCCCTTCGTGATTTCGTCGGGGATTTGCTTCCCGTGCCACTCACGGAGGCGTGGCTTGTAATCGAAGAGATCGACGTGCGAGGGCGCACCGTTCTGGAAAAGGTAGATGACGCGCTTGGCCTTTGGCGCAAAATGCGGAAGGTCGGGCAACCCCGGCACGCCACGCGCCGGCATGAGTGGATGCGACGCGCCGAAGGCCTCGCGGCCGAGGAGTGAGGCGAGCGCCGCCGTGCCGACACCCATGACAGAGCGACCGAAGAACTGGCGGCGGGTGTAGAGGGCGGAGGCTTCGCGGAGGGGAGACATAACGTGATGGCGGTTATTTTCGAGTAGGGCCGGCGCTCGTCGCCGAGCCGTCGCGCGACGCACGTGATAACCGCGACGGCCTGCCGACAAGCGGCAGCCCTACACGGCAGAAGGCGTCATTCTTTCGACAGCACTTCATCGAGGTTGAGAATCAACGAACACAGCGCGGTCCACGCCGCTATCTCCACAACCGGAACCGATTCCACGCGTTCGAATTCTCCCGCGCCCGCGAGCTGGTGGGCCTCGCCGGGGGCCGCACCGAATTGTTCGCGCAATTTGGCGAGGCGGGCGAGAAGGACGGATTTCTCATTCGCGGCAGGCGACCGCGCCGTCGCCGCGCGAAACACCATGTCGAGCCGCGCCGCATCCGTGCGCACCGCACTCGTGAGCGCGCGCTGCGCCATCACGCGCGCCGCCTCGACAAACGCCGGGTCGTTGAGTGTCACGAGCGCGTGCAGCGGGGTATTGGTATGCGCGACCCTCACCGTGCAGACCTGCCGCGCGCCGGCATCGAAAAATGAGGTCGGGCCGACGATGCGCCGCCAGAAAACGTAGAGGCTGCGCCGATAGAGCGCAGCACCGTGATCCTGTTGGTAAGATTTCTTTCCGAACGTCGCCTCCTCCCAAATGCCCGCCGGCTGGTAGGGCCGCACCGACGGACCGCCCGGCGTATCGTTCAACAGGCCCGCCACCGCGAGCGCCTGATCGCGGAGCATCCACGAAGGCATACGGTGCCGCGGGCCGCGCGCCAGCAGGCGGTTTTCCGGATCGCGCTCATGCCGCGCGGGCGTGACGCGGGACGATTGCCGGTAAGTCGCGCTCGTGACGATCGTGCGGTGGAGCTTCTTCATATCCCAGCCGCTGGCGACGAAGTCGGTGGCGAGCCAGTCCAGCAGCTCCGGGTGAGAAGGCGGCTCGCTTTGCACACCGAAGTCTTCGGCCGTTTTTACGAACCCGATGCCAAAGAACGCCTGCCACGCGCGGTTGACTGCGGTGCGCGCGCCCAGCGGATTTTCAGCGGAGACGAGCCAGCGCGCGAGATCGAGGCGGTTGAGGCGGGGCAGATCCGCCGTCGCCCCAATTTCCTGCGGCCGAAACATCGAGGGGATTGCACCGAGCACCTTCACGTCGGTCTTGCTCTCGTAGTTGCCCTTGTTGAGCACGAACGTATCCCGCTTCTTCGGCAGCTCGTCCATGATCATCACCCGGGTGATGTTGTTCGACGCGCTGTCGCGCTTGCGGATCGCGGCGATGTGCTTCTGGAGAAGCTTCACATATTCCGCGTCGGGCTCGGTGTCGCGGAAGAAGGGCAACGCCTCGAGTAGGCCGTTGAGATCGCGGCGATTGACGGCGGGACGCGCGTGGGTGGCCGGCAGATTGCCGGGGAGTTTCTGCGCCGCGGGCGAATCGATCACCGGTTTGCCCTCCGGGCGCGGAAATTTCGTCAGCTCGAATTTTTCGATTTCAACCGCGACGGCGTCGATGGCGGCCTGCGCGCGCTTGACCGCCTCAGCCTCGGCCGGCGTCGAGAGATCCAGCACGGGCACAATCGCGCCGCTACGACCGCCGCCGCCGCTCGCGCTGCCGGTCTCGGACATCTGGTTGAAGATATCGTAGAGTGAAAAATAGTCCGTCTGCTTGATCGGATCGAACTTGTGGTCGTGGCAGCGCGCGCAGGTGAAGGTGAGGCCAAGCCACACGGTCGAAGTTGTGTCCACGCGGTCGAAAACGTTTTCGACCCGGGTCTCCTCGGCGATGCGGCCGCCTTCGCCGTTGAACATGTTGTTGCGGTGAAACCCACTCGCGAGCTTCTGGTCGCGGGTCGCCTCGGGCAGCAGGTCACCGGCCAGCTGCTCGACGGTGAACTGATCGTAAGGCATGTTCGCGTTGAGCGCGTTCACCACCCAATCGCGCCACGGCCACATCGTGCGCTCGGGGTCGCCCTGAAACCCGTTGGTGTCGGCATAGCGCGCGACATCGAGCCAGTCCCACGCCCAACGTTCGCCGTAGCGCGGCGAAGCGAGGAGGCGATCGACGACGCGATCGTAGGCGCCGGAACTGTTGTCGGCGAGAAACGCCCCGAGTTCCGCCGGTGTCGGCGGCACGCCCGTGAGATCGAGCGTGACGCGGCGGAGCAACGTCGCGCGCTCCGCCGCGGGCGCGGGGGTGAGTTTTTCCTTCGCGAGTTTGGCGCGGACGAAGGCGTCGATGGGGTTCGGATTTTCTATTTTCGATTTGGGATTTTCGATTGCCGGAAGCGGCGCGCGCTGCGGCGCCGAAAAAGCCCAGTGCGTGCCCCACGGGGCGCCGGCCGCGATCCACCTTTTCAGCAAATCAATCTCGGCGGGCTTGAGCTGGCGGCTCGACTCGCGCGGCGGCATCACCTCGTCCTCCTCCTTGCTCGAAATGCGCAGGTAGAGATCGCTCGCCTCCGGTTTGCCCGGCACGACGACCGTCACATCTTCCCGCGTGCGAAACAGGCCCTCGCGCTGGTCGAGCCGCAGCTTGGCTTTGCGGGAACCGGCATCCGGGCCGTGACAGCGAAAGCATGCGTCGGAGAGAATCGGAAGAATCTGCCGATTGAAATCGATCGGCTCGGCCGCGTGGAGCGGGCCAACGCCGAAGGCCAGGACAGCCAGGGAAAATTTTAGCCGGGGGTTCATGCGCTCGGGCCGAAGAAAAGGATCGGGGAAACCAAAGGCAACTCAGGCGAGGACGCCTTTCACGACTTTACCATGCACATCCGTGAGCCGATATTGGCGGCCTTGGAACTTGTAGGTGAGCCGCTCGTGGTCGATGCCGAGCTGGTGGAGAATCGTCGCCTGGAGGTCATGGATGTGCACGGGATTTTCGGTGACGTTGAAACCGAAATCATCGCTCGCGCCGTAAGTCATGCCGGGCTTGATGCCGCCGCCGGCCAGCCAGAGCGAGAACGCCTTGCCGTGGTGATCGCGACCGTATTTCTCACGGTTGGCCTCGCCCTGCGCGTAAGGCGTGCGGCCGAACTCGCCGCCCCAGATCACGAGCGTGTCGTCGAGCAGGCCGCGCTGCTTGAGGTCGCGGATAAGTGCCGCGCTCGGCTGATCGACGTCCTTGGCGATGTTGGGCAGGCTGTCGTGCAGGCCGCCGTGATGATCCCAGTCGCGGTGGTAGAGCTGGATGAAACGCACGCCACGCTCGGCGAGCCGGCGCGCGAGGAGGCAGTTGCGGGCGAAGGAGCCGGGCGTCGCGACATCCGGCCCGTAGCTCTCGCGCACGTGCGCCGGTTCCCCGTCGAGCGCCATCAGCTCCGGCACACTCGCCTGCATCCGATACGCCATTTCGAATTGCCCGATGCGCGTCTCAATCTCGGGATCACCGCTCTGCGCGTGCTGGAGCCGATTCAGCTCAGTGATGCCGTCGAGCATCGCGCGGCGGCGCTCGCGGGTGATGCCGGGCGCATCGTTGAGATAGAGCACCGGTTCGCCCGCGCTGCGAAACTGCACGCCTTGATGACCGCTCGGGAGAAATCCACTGCCCCAGAGCCGCGCGAGCAAACCCTGCCCCGCGCGCTTGGCGTTGACCGACACGAGCACGACGAACGACGGCAAGTTTTCACTCAACCGCCCGAGCCCGTAATCCACCCACGCGCCCATGCTCGGCCGGCCGGGCAACTGGCTGCCGCTCTGGAAAAACGTGATCGCCGGATCGTGGTTGATGGCCTCGGTGTGCACCGAACGGATCACGCAAAGCTCGTCCGCGATCTCCCGCGTGTGCGGCAGCAGATCGCTGATGCGCGTGCCGCATTTGCCGCCGGGTTGAAACGCAAACTTAGATGGCTGCACCGCGAGCCTCGCCTGCGACGCCACCATGCCGGTGATGCGCTGGCCTCGCCGGACAGAGTCAGGCAGGTCCTCGTTGAAACGCGCGCCGAGCACCGGCTTCTCGTCCAGCAGATCGAGATGCGAGGGACCGCCGGATTGGAAGAGGCAGATGACGCGCTTGGCCTTCGCCGGAAAATGAGGGAGGCCGGTCAGGCCGCCACTCGACGAGCCGGCCGCTGTCGCGCCGAAGGCGTTTCCCCCGAAGACCTGGGCGAGCGCGGCGGCGCCGAGACCGAGTCCCGTCTGCGCGAGAAAATCCCGGCGCGTGTGGAGCTGTTCGTAGTTGTGACAGGACATGGCTCAGGCGGCGGACTTGATTGAAACACGAATGGACACGAACGAACACGAAGGAAGGCAATCTGGTTCACGCAGGGGCCCGCGCTGCCTTTTGGATTCGTGTCTCTTCGTGTCCATTCGTGGTTCCTGAGCGTCTCTCTCAGTTCTTCGTGATCGTTTCGTCAAGGCTCAGGATCATACTCGCGACGCTCGTCGCGGCGGAGAGTTCGGTGGGGTTGAGCAAAGGATCGGCGGGCATGGCACCGACCCGGAGCAGCCTGCCGGCATCGTCGGGGTGCGCCGCAAATTCGCCGCGCATCCGCTGCAACGCGGTGGTGAGCACGAGGGTTTCGTCGGCCGAAGGCTGTCGCGCGGTGGCACAGCGAAAAGCCAGGCGCACGCGCGCCGCGTCGTCGGCGGCTTCGCGCAGCATCCGTGCGCCGAGCTGGCGCGCAGCTTCGACGTAGCCGGGCTCGTTCCAGAGCGTGAGGGCTTGGAGCGGCGTGTTTGTGCGCGAGCGGCGCACGGTGCAGAACTCGCGATCGGGCGCGTCAAAGGACGTCATCGCCGGGTGCGTGATCGTGCGTTTCCAAAACGTGTAGAGACTGCGCCGGTAGAGATCGGGGCCGGTGCTGAGCAGCCACTTCGTGCCGGGATACTCGGCGCCGACCACGATCCCCTCGTAGAGTTTCTCCGGCTGGTAAGGAAAGACGCTCGGCCCGCCGATCCGCGCCTCAAGCAAGCCCGCCACCGCGAGCGCCTGATCGCGGATCAGCTCGGCGGGCAACCGCACGCGCGGGCCGCGCGCGAGCAGGCGGTTCTCCGGATCCCGCGCGAGAAGCGCGGGCGTGACGGCGCTGCTCTGGCGATACGTCGCGGAAAGCACGAGTGATTTGAAAAGCGCCTTCACGTTCCAGCCGCCGTCGACGAATTCGCGGGCGAGCCAGTCGAGCAGCTCGGGATGACTCGGCCATTCGCTCTGCGAGCCGAAGTCCTCCAGCGTCTTCACGATGCCGGTGCCGAAGAGCTGCGCCCAAAACCGGTTCACGACCACACGCGCGGTCAGCGGATGCCGCGGCTGCGTGAGCCAGCGCGCGAGACCGAGGCGGTTGCGCGGCGCGCCCTGCGGCCACGGCGCGAGCAGCGTCTCCGGCGCGCCAGGCTCCACCGGATCACCGGGCGCATCATAGCGACCGCGCGAGAGCACAAACGCCCCGCGGGGCTGCGGCGTTTCCTGCATCACCATCGCGGTCGGCAGGCTGCGGCGGAGCGCGAGGTGCGTTCCCCAGAGTTCGTGGCGCCGGGAAAATTGGGCCTGGCTCGCTCCGCTCTCGAGGAGGAGCATTTCGCGCAAGGCGTCGCCCTGCTCCGTTAGGTCGACGGTCGCGAGCAATTCCGTGCGGAGCGCGGCAACTGAGATCGCGCCGGCGAAACCACGCAGCGAGCGCAGTTCGCCGCGCCAGCGCGCACTGTCCTTGGCGTTGTCGCCGCCGACGAGCATGTCGCGCTTGGGCGGCTCGGCTTGCAGCCCGTCGTAAAGCGCGCGCGTCGCCACTTCGGCCCCGTTCACAAAGATTCGCACCGCCGCCAAGTTTCTCCCGCCCGCATAGCTGACGGCGACGTGCCGCCAAAGGTCGGCGCGAAGTCCCGCGGCCTCCGATCGCACCACGAGCGCGTAGGCCGGATAACGCGAGCTAAGTCGCACCTCGATCTCGCCGTCGATCAAGCGGACCTCGCTGCCCTTGGCATACTGCGCATCGGCCGCCGAACCCTTGTAGTCGATCCCGGAAAGGAGCGCGACATCGCGCGGGTTGTCGGCGTCGGGCCGCAGCCAGAAGGAAACGGTCGCCCCGGCTTTGCCGCCGAGGTCGAATTTAGCGGCCGGGATCGTCCGCAGCACGGGATCGGACGGCGGGGTCTCGTAGGAGGTGAGCAACGCGACGCCCTTTGCGCCAGCCTCGGCCGTCTCGCGCGCGGTGCGGGCCTGCGCAATGAGCGCCTCGGCGCGGGCGGACATTTCGGTCGTCATTCGCCACGCGGTGCGCGGCGCGCGGAGCTTCGCGTCGAGCGTCGCGAGTTCGTGCTCCTGCGCGGCGAGCGCGGCCTGCTGTTCCCGCGTCGGCGCGGGCATCATCGGCACGGCATTGGCGACGCGGCCGTCTTCGCCGTGCTCGGGGACGTTGTTGAAAAACGCGAAGAGCCGGTAGTAGTCGCGCTGCGTGACGGGGTCGAACTTGTGGTCGTGGCAGCGCGCGCATTCCATGGTGAGCCCGAGCCACACCGTGCTGAGCGTGCGCACGCGGTCGGCGACATACTCGACGCGATATTCCTCCTCGATGATGCCGCCCTCGCTGTTGATGACATGGTTGCGGCCGAAGCCGGTGGCGATCCGCTGCTCGAGCGTGGGCTTGGGCAACAGATCGCCCGCGAGCTGCTCGGTGATGAAGCGATCGTAGGGCAGGTTCGCGTTAAATGCCTCGATCGCCCAGTCGCGCCAGCGCCACATCGTGCGCGACGAATCGTTGTTGAAACCGTGCGTGTCCGCGTAGCGCGCCGCATCCAGCCAGTCGATCGCGAGGCGCTCGCCAAAGTGCGGCGAGGCCAGCAGCCGATCGGCGGCGGCGATGTAGGCGCGTTCGCCGCGCTGCGCGACATCGGCGGCAAACGCATCGAGCTCCGCCAGCGTCGGCGGCAGGCCGACGAGATCGAAACTGGCGCGGCGCAGCCATGCTTCGGGGGCCGCCGCCCGCGCCGGGGCAAGACCCTCGCGCTCGAGCCGGCCGAGAATAAATCGATCCATGGGGCCGCGCACCCAGTTGGAATTCCGCACCGCCGGCAATGCGGGCCGTCGCGCCGGCTCGAACGCCCAATGCTTTTGGTAGTTCGCGCCCTCCGCGATCCACTGGCGCAGCAAAGCGGCCTGCGCGGACGTGACACTCTTGTGCGATTCCGCCGGTGGCATGTGCTCGCTGGCGTCCGTCGACGCGATGCGGCGCAACATTTCACTTTCGCCCGGCTGGCCCGGCACGATGGCGGCGATGCCATCGCGGGCGCGCGTGGCGCTGTCGCGCTCGTCCAGCCGCAGCTTGGCCTCGCGCTTCGACGCATCCTGCCCGTGACACTGGAAACAGTTTTCCGAAAGGATCGGGCGGATGTCGCGGTTGAACTCCAACGGCGCTGCCACCGCGGCGGTGGCGGCCAGCGGAAGCCAGAGCGAAAAACGAAGGGTGGCGTTCAACCGGGGCATGAAAGGCAGAGTATGGCAGAGAGGCAAGAAGCAGGCTTTGACCGCAGCCGCGAGTTTTTGTAATTAAAACGCACCGTGCCCTCCCGCCCACCGCCCGCACCCAGCCCAGGAAACGAACTGCTCCTGCGCGCCACGAACCCCATCGTCCTCGCCGAGCTGTTCGACGTGCTGCCGCAAATCTACCTGTTCGTAAAGGACCACCGGCACCGTTACCAGAAGGTCAGCCGCAGTCTTTTTGCCATGCACGGGTGCAGCTCCGAGGCCGAAATGATCGGTCGGACCGACTTCGATTTCAACCCGCCCGCCCTCGCCGCACAATACGTCGACGAGGATCGCCGCGTGATCGAGACGCGCCAGCCACTGATCGATCAGGTGTGGCTGGTGCAGAGCGCCGACGGCATGCCGCGTTGGTATGTTTCGAGCAAGTTCCCCGTGTTCGGATCGCGCGGCGCGGTCATTGGCCTTGCCGGGGTGATGCGGCTCTACGACCACGCGGGCCAGGCGCCCGGCGAGTATCGGCGGCTCACGCGGGCCTGCGAATTCGTCCTTGCGAACTACGCTCAACCAATCGCGATCAAGGAACTCGCGGCGCGGGCGCACCTGTCGGTGAGCCAGCTCCAGCGCGAATTCCAGCGGCTGTTCGGCATGAGCCCCGGCGATTACATCCTGCGCGTGCGGCTGCTCATGACACGGCGGCAACTGGAGGAGACCACCACGCCCGTCGGCACGATCGCGCTCGACGGCGGCTTTTATGACCAGAGCCACTTCACGCGCGCCTTCCGCGCCGCGACCGGGCTTCGGCCGCTGGAATACCGCCGGCGGTTTGCGCCCCGCAACCGCAGCTGAGGGAAACGGCGAGGCTTGCACGCTGCTACCGGGTGCGATGCGCTGGCATCGCCTCCCGCGCCGCCCCGGCGCGCTCCACCCCAAGCTCCCCTCACCGACCATGAATTTTCCGTTCCCCTGTCTGCGCATTCTCGCCGCCGTCCTGCTCCTGCCGTTCGCCGCCCGCGCGCAATCCGCCGGCACTGGCACGATTTCCGGGCGGATATTCAATCCCGCCAGTGGCGAATTTGTGCGCAACGCGCAGATTCAAATCGAGGGGACGGGGCTCGTCGCCGTGTCCGAGGATGGCGGCGCGTTTCGGATCGCGGGCGTGCCGGCGGGCGAGGCGAGGATCGTCGTCACCTACACTGGCTATCGCACCGAGAGCGCGACCGTGCGCGTGACGGCGGGTGGCACAGCGACGCGGGATTTCGAACTTATCAGCTCGCTGCAAAGCGCGGCGGCGAAAGACACCACCGTCAAACTCGACAAGTTCGTCGTTTCTTCGGAGCGCGAGGGCAACGCCAAGGCGATCATGGAGCAGCGGAATTCGATGAACATCACCAACAGCGTCGCGTCCGACGTTTTTGGTGACGTCGCGGAAGGCAACGTCGGCGAGTTCCTCAAGCACATGCCCGGCGTCGAGCTCGACCTCACGCAAGGCGAGGTGCGCACCATCCGCCTGCGCGGCCTCGATTCTGTATACACGCTGGTGACGCTCGACGTCGTCTCGCTCGGCTGCGCCGTTGCCAACCTAGGAGCTAGCGGAAACGCCCGCGCGTTTTCCTTCGAGCAGGTTTCGCTTGCGAGCATGGAGTCCATCGAGGTCTCGAAGACCATCAGCGCCGACGTCGATGCCAACGCGCCCGCCGGCACGATCAACCTGAAGACGAAGCGGGCGTTCGACCGCTCGGGCCGGCGCGTCTCGGCGCAGGCCAACCTCACGGCGTTTTCCGCCCGCTTCAATTTCGACGAGAGCCACGGGCCCGACGACCGCCTCTCCCGGAAGATTCACCCCGGCGGAATTTTCGACTACTCTGACGTTTTCTTTAACAAGCGGCTCGGCGTGAACCTCAACATCAGCGAGTCGATGGCCTATTCGGCCAACGCCCGGAATACGATGACCTACAGCTATGCGCCCTTTGCCGGCAATGCGACCGCACCGCCGGACCTGCGCCCCGTGGTGCCCACGCAGCTCGCGTTTCTCCACGCACCGCGCACCAACCGCCGCTCAACCGTCAATCTCACCACGGACTTCAAAGCCTCACAGCGCCTCGTGCTCTCGCTCTCCCTTCTCTACAATTACGCCGATCTGAATAACCCGCAGCGCGCGCTCACGTTCAACACCGGCGCGCGCAACACGGTCGTGGGCACCGATCCGCTGCGGAGCTTCACGACGACGACGGCCGGCAGCGTCGCCTCGAATCCCGCCGCGATCGTGAAGCAGGGCCAGACGATCACCGCGGTGCCGAAGTTTGAGTATCGCGCCGGCGACCTGTTGATCGAGGGCAAGTTCGCCGGTTCCAATTCGATCAGCTGGTATGATCCGCGCGGCCGCAGCGGCTCGATCCGCGATGCGGGCGGCCCCACGAACACCGGCGTGGCATTCTCGGCGCAGCGTTCCTCGTTGCGCAGCGCTGACTGGAAGATTGTCCAGATCGCTGGGCCGGACATCGCCGATGGCGCCAACTACACGACCACCACCATCACGATCGATGATGGGCGCTATGCCCTCACCGACGTCTACAGCGGGGAACTCATCGCCACCTACCGGACGACAAAACTGCTTCCCATTGTCTGGAAGGCCGGCGTGAAGCGCCGCTACGAGATCCGTGACTTCCGGCTCGATACCGAATCACTCCGCTACAATCTCATTGGCGCGCCCACGCGGGGCGGCTACGCGGGCTACAAGTCCCCGTTCGATTTCGACATGGGTTCCACCAACACCGACGCGAGCGTCCGCTCGATCAGCGGCGGCACCGTCTGGATGCCCGATCTCGTGCGCCTCGGCGGCCTCTACCGCGACAACCAAAGCCAGTTCACCCAAACGATCACTGCGGCGAATTTCTACAACGCTTTCATCGGCAACCGGCGCAACTACGAGGAGACCATCGACGGCGGCTTTCTCATGGGCACGGCGACCCTCGGTCGTGCCCTCGTGCGCGCCGGCCTGCGGCGCGAGACGACCAGCAGCGACTCGCTCGAATTCAATCCGCGTTCACCGGCGGAAATTGTGCGCGCTGGATTCGCGGAGGTGAATGGCCGCGCGACGACCATCGACGGGCTCAAGTATCAGTATTTCTCGAAACCCAAGGTCCACCGCGAGGGCGGCTACGGCAACTGGTTCCCCAGCGCGTCCTTGAAATACAAGATTAACCAAAACTTCGACGCACAGGTCGGCTTCAGTTCCACGATTCGGCGGCCCACATTCCGTGATGTGTCCGGCGTCTGGGACATCAACTACGATGCCTTCACCGTGCGCCTGCCCAATCCGGCGCTGAAGCCCGAGACCTCCCGCAACTTCGCCGCTCGCCTCGCCTACTACTTTGAACCCGTCGGGCTCCTGGCCGCGAACGTCTACCAAAACAACGTGCGCGGCCTCTTCATCCAAAACAACCTCACCGCGCAGGAATTCGGCTACAACGGCGAGCTCGACCTCTCAAACTACACGTTCATCACGACCACGCCGAGCGCCAACGATGTAACCGTGCGCGGCATGGAGCTCGAATATTCGCAGAGCCTCTCGTTCCTGCCGGCACCGTTCAAGGGCCTCAACGTCCGCGCCAGCTACACGCGCAGCTACGCCAGCATCCGCCGCGTAAACATGATCCCGCACTCGGTGAATGCGGGCCTGAGCTACGCCTACCGGAAGCTCAACGTTTACACGAACCTCAACTGGCGCGACAATTTCCCCAACACCGTGACAGGGAATCTGCGCTTCTACCGCCACCGATCCAACCTCGATGTCGGCGGCGGCTACCGGCTCTCCGCGCGCTACAGCGTCTTCTTTTCGGCGCGCAATCTTTTCAACGAGCCCTACCTCATCATGGAGCAGGTCGGCGCCAATGCGCCGGTCGTGCAGTTCACCGAGGTCAACGGGACCAACTGGACCTTCGGGGTGAAGGGCGTGTTTTAAGGCGTGCCGTTTCAGCCGGAGCGGCGCCGACCGCACCGGCTGCCGCCCGAACCAGGGCACAGGAAAGGTGGGATTTTCCACCTTCCCATGAGGTAAGGCTGGACCACGCCCGCACCCCGCCCGTAAATAGTGCGACCCGGCTTGCCTTCGGCCGGTAGCTTCCTGCAATAGCGGTCCTTCTCTTTTCTACCCTCAACGAACCCGACATGAGCGATCACTCCTCCTCCTCTGACACTGGCAACCGCTGCGACTATACCGCGGCCTTTCTCCTGCTCCGGCTTTTCCTCGGGCTGCGCACCTTGCTCGCGGGCTTGGAAAAATTTGAGGCGAACAAGAGTTTCTCGTTCTCCAATTACACGGAGAACATGAACCGCATCGCGACCGGCATCAGCAACTACTCGTTGATTCCACTCTGGGCCGCCCAAGGGTTCGCCCTCTCGCTTGGATTTCTCCTCGTCGGCTTCGGTGCGGCGATTCTCCTCGGCATCAAGACGCGTGCTGCGCTCTTCTTTGGCGGTCTTGTTTACGTCGGCTTGGCCTTCGGCCTGATGGCGGTGCAGGAAGGCGATGGCGTCGCTTGGATCGGCATGCAGGTGCTCATGTTTGCCGTGGCCCTCACGCTCGTGCGCCACAACCGCCACGCGCTGATCGCCGACAAGCAAGACTGAGTTCCCCCACCAAATCCTCTATCCGGTCGCCACCGCTTCACCAAGCCAGCGCCAATCCGCCCCATGATTGATCCCTCTTCCCCCCTGTCCCGCCGCGACTTTCTCAGCACGAGCGCGAAGCTCGGAGCGGTCATCGCCTCGGCTCCCTACATCTCCCGCGGTGCGGAAGTCGGCGCCGCGCCCAACGCCGACACGATCAAAGTCGCTCTCATCGGCTGCGGCGTCGAGGGCAGCATTCTCACCAATGCCATTCGGGGCATCCCCGGCATCCAGTTCGTCGCCGTCTGCGACATCTGGCCCTACAATCTCAACAGTTCGCAGCGCCGCCTGAAGGCCTTCGGCCAGGACACCAAGGCCTTCGAGGACTACAAGGAGATGCTCGCCACCGTGAAGGAAATCGACGCGGTGATCGTGGCGACGCCTGACTTCATGCATGCCGAGCACACGAATGCCGCGCTGAAGGCCGGCAAGCACGTGTATTGCGAGAAGCTGATGTCCAACACGGTCGAGGGTGCCCGCTCGATGGTCCGCACCGCGCGCGAGACGAAAAAACTCCTCCAGATCGGCCACCAGCGGCGCAGCAATCCCCGCTACCTCCACGCGCGCGACAAGATTGTCCGCGACGCCCGGATGCTCGGCCGCATCACCAACATCTCCGGCCAGTGGCACCGCGCCGTGACCGACGATTTCGGCGTGCCACGCGGACAGGAAATGCCCGCCGAAAAACTCGCGAAATACGGCTACGCCAACATGCACGAGTATCGGAACTGGCGCTGGTTTAAAAAATATGCCGGCGGCGTCGTCTCCGACCTCGGCTCGCACCAGATCGACATCTACAACTGGATGCTCGGCGCCAATCCCCGCATGTGCCTCGCGAGCGGCGGCGTCGACTACTACAAGACCCACGAGTGGTATGACAACGCGATCGGCATCTACGAATATCCCACGAAGGACGGGGTCGTTCGCGCCACCTATCAGGTGCTCACCACCACGAGCGCCGGCGGCGGCTACCATGAGTATTTCATGGGCGACGAAGGCGCGCTCAAGATGTCCGAGAATCCCAAGTTCACGAAAATCTACCGCGAGGCCCGCGCCCCCGAGTGGGATCAGCATGTGACGAACAAGCTCATCTCGCGACCCGATTCCGGCGAAGGCGCCACCGCCGGTCTCAAGCCGTGGGACAAACCCCGCCAACGCCTCGCCATCCCCTCCAAGGTTCCCGCCGGCGCCAGTGCCGGCGGCCCAGCCAAGGTGGACGTGCGCGAGACCGCTCAGCTCTCCGCCTGGGATATCCCCGTCACCCTCGACAAGGCGATCCACCAGCCGCACCTCGAGAATTTCTTCGACGCCATGCGCAAGGGCGTCTCGCTGAATTGTCCCGCCGAGGATGCGTTCGCCAGCGCCGTCACCGTCCTCAAAGTCAACGAAGCCATCGCCGCCCAGAAGATGCTCACCTTTGCCCCGACTGATTTCGTGGCGTGATTTCGAATCGACTGGCCCCACGCCCTCGCCCGTTTCCGAACTTATCATAGAATATCGCCGCCAGTCTCGCCGTCCCAATTGCGCTCTATGCCGGCTCCAGATTGATGTTCATCAGTGCCTGTCAGTGATTCAAAAAACACCGTCCTTATTTTCTACCATGCTCCCACGCACCTTCACCCACGCCCTCTCCGCCCTCGCCCTCGCGGTCGTCGCGCACGCCGCCGACATGCCGCTTAAAGTCGAATACCCGAAGCCGCTGTTCGCCGGCACGCCGCGTCCGGTCTCGCTCGCCAACCTCGAGCCCGCCGATACCAAGCGCCCCGTCATCATGGTCGCGCCCGATGTCACGCTCCTCTCGAAGGGCAAGAAGGTCACCAGCAGCGACGCCCTCCCCGTCATCGGCGAACTCTCCTACATCACCGACGGTGACAAGACCGGTATCGACGGCGCCTACGTGGAGCTCGGGCCCGGCGTGCAATGGGTGCAGGTCGATCTCGGCGCCTCCGCCAAAATCGCGGCCGTCGCGGTCTGGCACTTCCACTCGCAGGCCCGCGTCTATCACGATGTCATCATCCAGGTCTCCGACGACGCCGAGTTCAAGAAAGGCGTCACCACCATCTTCAACAACGACGACGACAACTCCGCGAAGCTCGGCAAGGGCAAGGATCTCGCCTACGTGGAAGTGAACTACGGTCGCGTCGTCGACGCCAAGAACACCACCGGCCGCTACGTCCGCCTCATCAGCAACGGCAACACCTCCGACGAGCTTAACCACTACTGCGAAATCGAAGTCTTCGGCACGGCCAGAAAGTAATTCTGTTTCGCGCGAGCGAAACGCCAACGGCCGGAACGTGCGCCCTGCATGTTCCGGCCGTTTTTTTGCCCAGTGACGCGGGCGCTCAGCCGCACCGTTGCGGTCGAACAACCGCATGCACTGACGACGAGTGCGCGGAAGGTGGAGCGTGTTGCCCCCAACGCGCTTTCAGGAGCCACGTCGCAAACGAAAGCGCGTTGAGGGCAACGCGCTCCACCTCGACCGCAATTCTCCGGCTCAGAGCAGCCCCTGATACGCCAACCACAGCGAGCGGTAATACTTCATCAGCCGCACAGGCTCCTTGCTTTCGGGAATTTCGGCAAAGGTGAAGCCCGTGAAACCGCTCTCAACGAGTCCGTTCAGCAGTTTCCGGAACGGATAATCCTCGAGCGAGAGATCGCGCATGTGGACCGTGAAGATTTTATTTTTGATCAGGCTGAAGTTGTGGTCCCAGCCGTCGCCCTGGAGATCAGTGGGGTTGGAGTTCCAGCACGCACCCACGTTGGCGTGATTGGCGAAATCAAGGATCGCCTTCGCGTTGGGCACGAGCTGGGTGCCGCTGCCGTGGACCTCCAGCCGGATTTGCTGGCCGTGGTTCGCACCGAATTCGCCGAGCTCGCGCAGCGCGCGGCCGATTTGCTCCAGCGTCTTCTCGACCGGCACGCCGTTCGGCAGCCCATTCGGACGCACCTTCACGCCCGTCGCGCCCACCTCCTGGGCGAGCAAAATATACTCTTTCGTGTCCGCGATGTCCTTCTTCAACTTCGCCGGATCCGTTGTGTGGTAGTCGAACGCACTGCCCATGCTCCAGAGCAGCACGGGGGAGTCAGCGAATCGCTTCTTCACCTCGGCGCGCTCGGCCTTGCTTAACGTCACCTCGACGCCGTGCTTGTGGCCCGTGCGCAACTCCACGCCTTCAAATTTCGCTTCGGTGCAATTCGCGATGAGGGTCGCGACATCCCAATCCAGGCCGAGGTTGTAGGTGACGGTGCCGAGCTTCATCTTCGATTTTCTGGCGAAGCTCGGCCCTCCGCCGCCATCGGCCTTTTTCGGCGCAGCGCCCGCTTTCTTTTTCGGCTCGGCCCCGAACGAAACCGAAGCAGCCAAGCCGAGCGCACCGAGTCCGAGGGAGGCGTTTTTCAGGAAGTAACGACGATTGGTTTTCATGGGGTGGAACGTGTCAGGAAAAAGCGGCGATGTCCGCCGACATGACTCTGAGTTCGCGAGCGCACGGCATCGCGCGCAAGGTCATTTTCCCTTCCCTCGTGACCGTGGTGACGTGTCTGCACCGTTGACGACCGTCGGCCGGAAGCGTGCTCTACTCGCGCCACCAACCCCCAAATGATCCCCAAACCCCTCCTCGCCTTGTTCGCCGCGGCGTTGTTCGCGCTTCTGCCTGCGCACGCGCAGCCCACCGCCACCGGCAGCATCACCGGCCGCGTTTTTAATCCCTCGACCAGCGAGTATCTGCGCAACGCCCGCATCACCGTCGTCGAATCGCAGCAAACCACCATCTCGGGCGCCGGCGGTGAGTTCACCCTCTCGGCGGTGCCAGCGGGCAAGGTGACCCTCGCCGTCGACTACACCGGCTATCGCGCCGCCAGCGCTACGCTCACCGTGCCGGCCGGCGGCAGCGTTGCCCATGAATTCAATTTGATCAGCACTCTGCAGCGTGCGGCTGCCGACGGCACCGTGAAGCTCGATGCGTTTACCGTCTCCACCGAACGCGAGGGCTCCGCCAAGGCGATCATGGATCAGCGGCGCAACATGAACATCACGAACACCGTCGCCTCCGACAGCTTTGGCGACAACGCCGAGGGCAACGTCGGCGAGTTCCTCAAACATCTCCCCGGCGTCGAGCTCGATCTGTTCTACGGCGAGGTCCGCACGGTGCGACTCGGTGGTCTCGGCTCGGAATACACCGCCGTCACGATGGACGGGATCGCGCTCGCGAGCGTCGATGCCAACAACAGCGGCTCAGGTGCGGCCCGCTCGTTCACGATGGAGATGGCCTCGCTCAACAGCATGGAATCGATCGAGGTCTCAAAAACGATCAGCGCCGACATGGATGCCAACGCTCCCGCCGGCATAATCAACCTCCGCACGAAGCGCGCCTTTGATCGCGCCGGGCGCCGCGTCGCGTGGCAGACCAATATCGTCGCGCATAGCGAGGCGTTTAATTTCAACCGCACGCTCGGCCCGGACGAGGATCGCCGCAGCTACAAGCTCCGCCCCGGTGGCATCCTCGAATACTCCGATGTCTTCCTCAACAAGCGCCTCGGCCTCGTCCTCAACATCAGCGAGTCCAACGTCTATCAGGAGGCGCTCATCAGCTCCCTCGCCTACAGCACCGCCATCACCGCGACCGACCAGCGCCCGCTCGTTCCCACCACGCTGAATTACCAGTGGGCCCCGCGCTTCAACAAGCGCTTCGCCACCACGCTCACCGTTGACTACAAAATCACCCGCGACCTCAACGTCGGTCTCGGGGTGGTCTACAATTACGCCGACCTGTGGACGCCGCAGCGCACCGTCATCTTCAACGCCGGCACGCGCGCCAATGTCATCGGCACCGATCCGCTCCTCTCCTTCACCTCTGCGATTAACGGCTCCGTGCAGGTCAACCCCGTCGCCGTCTCGAAAATGGGCGAAACCTTCACCCTCCTCCCGCGCCTCGGTTGGAAGCGCGGCAACTTCGAACTCGAGGCCAAGGGCGCCTACAGCGACTCCACCAGTTGGTATGACCCGCTCGGCCGCCGTGACTCCATCCGCGATACCAACAGTCCCACCGCCAGCAACGTCACCTTCCGCGCCCAGCGCTCCTCTCTGATGGATCCGGGTTGGAGCTTCGTCCAATCCGCCGGACCCGATATCGCCAACGGCGCCAGCTTTACCAATCCCACCCTCACCGCTAACGACGGCCGCTTCGGCCGCACCGTCCTCGCCACCGGCGAGATCATCGGCACGCTCAAGACTTTCCTCGGCCTGCCCATCGTCTGGAAAACCGGCCTCAAAACCCGCCAGCAGGCGCAGAAATTCGAGGACGATCAGCTCGCCAAACGCTTCGACTACGCGCCCGGCGGCACGCTCGCCCCATCCGGCGCCTGGGCCAATTTCCGGTCTCCGTGGGAATACTCCCTCGCGATGAACGGCGGCAGCACCGCCTCGTCGAGCGGCAGCACGGTCTTCATGCCAAATCTTCGCGCGATCGGCGATCTCTACCGCGCCAATCCCGCGAACTTCCGCCAAAACTGGGGCACGAACGCCGACAACTTCTACCAGTCCTACGTCGCCCGCCGCCGCCGTTTCTACGAGCAGATCGACGCCGGTTTCCTCATGGGCACGACCAGTTACAAGCGCCTCACTTTCCGCGCCGGCCTCCGCTGGGAGGGCACCGAGACCGAAGCCAGCGAAGCCGATACCCGCCCCCCGACCGAAGTCCGCGCCGCCGGTTTCCCCGTCGCCGCCAACGGCATCGCCACCACCATCCCCGGCATCCAATACCAGTTCCTTTCGCAACCGCGCGTGAAGCGCACCGGCGACTACGACAACCTCTTCCCCAGCGCGTCGCTGAAATACAACCTCGCCCGCAATCTCGATTTCCAGTTCGGCTTCAGCTCGACGATTCGCCGCCCTTCCTACGTCAATCTGTCCGGCGTCTGGATCGTGAACGACGATCCCGCGGTGCGCACCGTCACTGCGCCCAACGCCGCGCTCAAGCCCGAGACCTCCGACAACTACGCCGCGCGCGTCGCCTACTACTTCGAGCCGGTCGGCCAGCTCTCCGCCACCTTCACCGAGCGCAAAGTCACCGATCTCATCGTGACCGACCGGCAGACGGCGCAGGAGTTCGGCTACGACGGCACCGAGTATGCCGGCTTCGATTTCATCACCGTCGGCAATGACCCCGGCCGAGTGAAGATTCGCAGCATGGAACTGGAGTATAACCAGAGCCTCTCGTTCCTGGGTGAGAAGTTCAAACGCCTCTCCGTCCGCGGCAGCTACACCCGCCTCTACGCCGAGGTGGCCCGCACAAACCTCACGCCGCACCTGGCCAGCGGCGGCCTCAACTACTCGCTCAATCGGCTCAACGTTTACGCCAATTGGAATTGGTCCGACGACATCAACACCAACCTCGCCGGAACGACCTACCGCCGGCACCGCGCCAACGTCGATGCCGGCGGCAGCTGGCGTCTCTCCAACACCTACAGCCTCTCCGTCAGCGTGCGCAACCTCACCGACACGCCCTACATCAACATGCAGAAATTTGTCACCGGCCCCACCGCGATCACCCGTCACGAGACGGTCGGCCAGTCGTGGACGTTTGCGGTCAAGGGCACGTATTGAAGTCCATTAAAGGTGGAGCGCGTTGCCCTCAACGCGCTTCGTCCCTCCGACTCATCCGCCTCGAAAGTTAGTTGCTGCTCGAATAATTTCCGCGCGAAAGCGCGTTGGGGGCAACGCGCTCCACCCTCGACCCATGAAACGCCGCACCTTCCTCCGCCGCGCCGGCCTGCTCGCCCCCGCCGCGCTCGCGCTTACGTCCCTCGCCCGCGCGCAAACGCCCGCCGCGTCCGGCTCCCCCGCTCAACCTACTCCCACCTCCACAAAAAAGATTCCCGCCCGCGAACTCGCCGCCGATCTCGTGATCATCGGCGGCGGCCTCGGCGGTTGCGCCGCCGCGCTTGCCGCCGCGCGCTCCGGCCTCCGCGTGATCGTGACCGAGGAGACCGACTGGATAGGCGGCCAACACACCACCCAGGCCGGGCCGCCCGACGAGCACGCCAGCATCGAGACCGGCGGCGCGACCGCGAGTTACCGTGCGTTTCGCCAGCGCGTGCGCGATTACTACGCGCGCAATTTTTCGCTCACCGCCGCGGCGCGCGCCAATCCGCTGCTCAATCCCGGCAACGGCTCCGTCTCCAAACTTTGCCACGAGCCGCGCGTCGCCCTCGCCGTGCTCGAGGAAATGCTCGCGCCGTTTGTCGCCGGCCAGCGCGTGCAGATTCTCCGGCGCCACACCGCCGTCTCGGCCGAACTCGCCGACGCCACCGGCGATCGCGTGGCCGCCATCCTCGTGCGGAGCACCGAGTCCGGTCGCGAACTCGGGTTGCGCGCGCCGATGTTCATCGACGCCACCGAGACCGGCGAACTGCTCCCACTGACGCGCACGGAATACGTCACCGGCTCCGAATCGCAGCGCGACACCGGCGAGCCTCACGCCGGACCCGAGGCGCGCCCGCAAAACATGCAGGCCTTCACCTGTTGTTTCGCGGCCGACTATCTCGCCGGCGAGGACCACACCATCGACCGCCCGCGCGACTACACGTTTTGGCGCGACCACGTGCCGTCGCTCACGCCGCCGTGGTCGGGAAAACTTCTCAGCCACTTCTACTCGCAGCCGCGCACCCTCCAGCCCTTCGCCTACGGCTTTGATCCCTCGAAGGGCACGGGGCTCTTCAAATACCGCCGCCTCATCGACCGCACGAATTTCGCCCCCGGCACCTACGCCGGCGACATCACGCTCGTGAACTGGCCGCAGAACGACTACATGCTCGGCAATCTCTTCGAGGTCCCCGCTACCGAGGCCGCGCGTCACCTCGAAAGCGGCAAACAGCTCAGCCTTGCGCTGCTCTATTGGTTGCAGACGGAAGCCCCGCGCCCCGACGGCGGCACCGGCTGGAAAGGCCTGCGCCTTCGTCGCGACATCGTCGGCACCGAGGATGGCCTCGCGAAATATCCCTACATCCGCGAGAGCCGCCGCGTCCGCGCCGAGTTCACGATCACCGAACTCCACGTCGGCACGGAGGCCCGCGAGAAACTCGCCGGCAGCGACGTCGCCGCGCCCTTCGCCGACACCGTCGGCATCGGCAGCTACGCCATCGACCTCCATCCGAGCAGCGGCGGCGACAACTACATCGATTTCACAACGCGCCCGTTTCAAATTCCGCTCGGCGCGCTCATTCCGCGGCGCATCGAAAATCTCCTCCCCGCCTGCAAGAACCTAGGCGTGACCCACCTCACCAACGGCTGCTACCGCCTCCACCCCGTCGAGTGGAACATCGGCGAAGCCGCCGGCGCGCTCGCGGCCTTTTGCGCCACGAAGAAAACTTCCCCGCGCGCCGTGCGCCACACGCCCGGCCTGCTGGCCGATTTCCAGTCCGCTCTCACCGCCCAGGGCGTCCTGCTCCACTGGCCGGCGAAGGGCTAACGATTCCGGCACCCGCCGCGTTCTCGCGATTGCAAGGAGCACCGCGCCGAACCACTCCGGCTGGATCGCCACGGCCCGCACTCACTTCCCAAACGGCCACAGCCCCATCGCCTTCATGCGTTTCTCCAAGCCAAAGCGCGTGAAAAGTTTTTCCGTTTCTTCCGGCGCGCGTCGCTCCGCTTTCAACGCTCCATCATTCGCCAGCGTGCGCACGAGCTCGACGATGATCGCGGCCGAGTCGTCGATGAGCTGCGGCGACACTTTGTCGATGGTGTCGGCCATGTCGTGATAGTGGCGCACGGACTCGCGCGGGATCGGCGCGTTGAACGTGATCGTGCGCACGCCGGCGAGTTGGTAGGGTGTGTGATCGCTCGCGAGCCAGTTGATGTTCTCCACGCCTTTCGGCAGACGTTTCGTTTCGCCGCGTGCGGCGTGCCAGCGCTCCAGCGCGGGCACCAGTGAGTCGTCGCCGAGCGCATTCACGCCGATCGGCACACCCACCATGTCGAGATTGATCATGGCGGCGATGGGCGTGTTGCCAAGCTGCAGGGCCGCGTGCCGCGAGCCGAAAAGCCCCTGCTCCTCCCCGTTGAACCAGATGAGTTCAACCGTGTGGTGCGGCTTCGCGTCGCGCAGCGCCAGCGCCAGCGCGTAGAGCTGCGCGATGCCAATGCCGTTATCCATCGCGCCCTGCCCGAGATCCCAACTGTCGAAATGCGCGCCGACAATCACACGCGACGTCACGCGACCCGGGATGACCACGCGGAGATTTGCCGTCTTGGTGTCGACGCAGCGTGATTTCGTTTCCAGCCGCACACGCACCGCTGTGCCGCGCGCGAGCAGGCGCTGCAGCCAGCGCCCTTCCTCCTGCGTGACCGAATAGATCGGCAACGGCAGCGGCGCGCCGGTGAAACTCCCCGTGCGTGCCAGCAGTTGTCCGCCCCCCTCGCGATCGATGAAGAGCACCGCACGCAGCCCGCGCGCGACCGCCATCGCGACAATCTCGCTCGTCTGCAGCGCCGTGCTCGGCGCCAGCACGCCGATGCGCCCACGTGTCTCGAGTTTGTCCAAATCCGCCGCCCGCGCATCACCGAGGTCCACGGCCGCGGCCTCGAACGCCGCGTGCGGTTGCGTGTAGCTGAGCGACGCCACGCGCAACCGCCGCGCCAACGGTGCGACGACTTCCACCCAATCATCGCCGCGCTCCCAGCCGGGCATCGAAAAATTCTGCTGCTCCGGCGTGTAGCCGAGTGCGCTCAGCTCGGCCGCGAGCCGCTGCATCGCGCCGACATTTCCCGCACTGCCCGTCATCCGCCCGCCAAAGTCATCGCAGAGCCGAGTGAGAAAATCGTGCGGCATGGCGGGCTCGGCCGCCCAGGCCGCAGCCGCGAGGAAAAACAATGCGAGGCGCATCACCCGACTGAGCCGCAGCACATGCCGTGACGCAAGAAAACCGACGGGAAGAAACCACTGATGAGTTTGGCCAACAGGCCAAACTTTGGACTGAAGCTTCGGCTCATCGCCTCCGCGTCAAGTATCGGCAGCGGCTAATCGCCGCCGGTATGACCGAACTGGAAAACCCGCCCGCGATTAGCGGGCGCCAACCTTTGATGCGAAGGCGATGAGCCGGAGCCACACCTCAACAATTCGCCTTTTGGCGAATTGCATTAGCGGTTTACTCCTTCTGCGGTTTCATCCGCCGGGCCGGTGTCGTTACACACTTCAAGGCACGACCTCATCGGTAATCCGCAGCGAATTGAAGTCCAACACGCGTTTCAGTTTTCCGTGCGTGATCGTGAGTTTCCGGCTACCGACTTCGGCGTTGAGATAGGGCCCGGAAAAGAGCTTCCACTCCTTCGCATAGTTGATCGTGCGGCCGTCGACGCGCGGCGCGGCGCCGTAGGTCGCCTCGACTTTTTTGCCGCGCAGCGTCGTGAACTTCACGCTGGGTGTCGGCTCCAGTTTGATCGCGAGCGGCAGCGCGCGGATTTTCGTTTTGAACTCGTCCCAGCTCTTGAACTCCGCCGCCGCCGCGGCCTGCAACAGCGTGCCGTTTTTGGCGTGCGGCGAGAGGAGGCGCTTGCCGCCTTTTTCGAGCGGCCGCCACTCGTAGCCGGCGAGCGGCCGATACGCGATATAGGTGCCACCGCCCTGCGCGAAGATCCAACCCGATGCGTCTTCCTCCAAGTTCACGAGGTCCTTCGAGAAGAAACCGTTGATCTGTTTCCACGGCGCGCTCGCGGGAATGTCGCTGAGCGAGATAAGCGTGTCGTCCTGCTGGAAGATCTGTTCGTAGGGCGAACCACCGAGGAGCTTGCTCTCGGCGATGTAGGTTGGCTTCCCCTGAAACGTCACCGCCGCCGGCATGTAGTCGGGCATCTCGGTAAAATACATCATCAGCTCATCCGCGCCGAAGAACGGCTGCACGGAGAAGATCGTGTTGTGCACGCCGCGCGGATCCGGCACGGACCACGTGAGATCCCACGAGTGCTGCTGAATGGGCTGGAGGAGGCCGCCTTGGTCGGAGCCGAGCGCGTAGTCCTTCGTGAGGTAGCTCGTTTTGTAGACCGGCGCGTTGCGCACATCGCTGTTACGCCAGCGGTGCCGCGTGCGCTTGCGCTCCACGTGCGTGTAGGCCGCTGCACGATCGGTGCCGATGCGATAGATGACTTCGGGCAGCTCGTAGTGATCGGCGACGGTGGCGAAGTAGATGCCCCAGCCGCCGTAGGCCGCCGGTGGCGGACAGTTGCCCAGCATCTGCCACGCGAAATACGACGAGAGCGCATTCCATTTTTCGAGCACCGTCGTGTCGTCCGTGCGCGCGTGGGAACCGATGTAGATGCCGTTGAGCGTCTCGGCCGTGAAATCCGCCATCACCCAGTCGAGCATCATCCGGCCGCGCTGGCGCATCTCAGGATCCTTGGCCCAGGTCGCGAGATACAGCATCGGGATCGAATACTCGCCGAGGTAGTGCGTGCAGTCGTATTCGCCCTGCCCGATGGTCGTCGCGAGTTCCATCCAGTGCAGCAGCCACGCGCGCGATTCCGCGGTGATCTCGGCGGACGTCTTGCCGTTGAACCAGCGGTCTTCGCCTTCGCCGGGCCAGAGCTGCGCCATCAGGTGCATCGTCGTGTAATACATCACCCAGTGGTTTTCCGTGTCGCCGCGGAGCGGATAGTAAGTCCGCCACGCCTCGCGAATCGCCGTTTTCGCCGCCGGCGTGAGTTGGTCGCGGCCGAGATACGAGATGCACGTCACCGGAAACATCCAGAACATGTCGGCCGACGGTTTCTTCATCAGTTCGACCATTTGCGCGGAGCACGCCTCGGCATCCTCGCGCAACGCCAGCTTAGCCGCGATCTCGGCGAGGCCGAGTTTCGTTGGGTCACCGGGCGTCGCAAGCGCGGCGCGCCAGCGCAGCACCTCCATCCGGCGCGCGAGATACTGATCGCGCCGCATCGCGGCGTCCTCGACCGGCGCGGTCGACGGCGGCGGCGCCACGAACGCGGGCTGGGCGCGCAAGCCGGTGCCGGCGGACGCGAGGGTGAAAAACAAAACGAAGGGGAGAAAAGTTTTCATGGTCATTTCCGCGGCACAAACACGAGGTCGCACACGGTCGCCTTTTCCCACTGTAGCTTGCGCCACGTGCGGCCAAAATCATCCGACACCTGCAAAGGTTCGAGATACGGCGCGGCATAGAGGCGATCGGGCAGGTCCGGATCGATCGCGACTCTCCATATCTCGCGCTTCGGCAGGCCCGCCGTGCGATCGCTCCACGTCTTGCCGCCGTCTTCCGACACCTGGACGCCAGCCCCCCAGCCGCAGTAAACGAGTCGCTGGGCGTTGCGCGGATCGAATTCGCCGTTGTGCAACGTTTGCTCGCTCGGAATGCCGGCGACGCGCTTCCACGTGACGCCGCGATCCGTTGACCACAGCGCGCCGTCGGCCGAAGTCACGGCGAAGAAAATTTTCGGATCATGCGGCGACTGCCGCAGACTGTAGGTCACCTTGTCGGTCGCCTGCACCAAGCGCCACGTGCGCGCCCCGTCCTCCGTAAGATAAATTCCTTTCTCCGTGCCGGCCAGCACGCGCCCGGCCTTCGTCCGATCGACGAGGATGGATTCGGTGTAGGCGCGGCGAATGCCGTCGTTCATGCGTTTCCAAGTCTGCCCGCGATCGTGCGATACCGCGATGCCGTCGGGAATGCCGGCATAGACGTGCTCGGGGCGCTGCGCATCGACCGAGATCGACTTCGCCTCCGTCATGTCCCAGCTCGTCACGATCCGAAATGTCTTTCCGCGATCCGGGGTGCGGAGAATGCCGTCGAGCAGCGCGATGTAGAGCCGCGCTGGGTCGCCCGGATCGTAGGCCAGCGAAAACGTGCGGATATGGTGCGGCCCGAGGTGCACGAAGTTCTCCCGGTCCTCCGACCGATAGAGCCCACTCAGCAGCGGGCCGCTCCGGCCCATCACGCTCCCCTGTCCACTCAGGTTGGTGCAGACATAAAGGTCGTGTTTCAGCTCCGCGGCGGACAGCGCTGGCCCGAGGCTGGCGAGCGCTACAAAAAATAGTCGTCGTGCGATGATCATAAACTCAATGTGGCCGCATGATGCGCCCCTCCCTCGCCTTCGCCTTGCTTTTCACCGCCTTCGTGCTCGCGCCGCTGCGCGCCGCCGATGCGGCCCAGACACCCGAGGCAAAACTCGCCGCTCTCGGTCTCACGCTCCCAGCCACCAACGCCCCCATCGCCAACTATGTGCCCGCCGTGCGCACCGGGAAGCTCGTGTTTCTCTCCGGCCACCTGCCCTTCGACGCCGAGGGCAAGGTCATCGCCGGCAAAGTCGGCCGCGATGCCGACGAAAAGACCGCCAACGCCGCTGCGCGCACGACCGCCCTCGCGCTGCTCGCCTCGCTGAAAAAGGAAATCGGTGAACTCTCGAAAGTGAAGCGCGTCGTCAAAGTCAGCGGCTTCGTGAACGCCACGGATGACTTCAAGGCCCAGTCGGCCGTGATCAACGGCTGCTCGGACCTGCTCGTGGCCGTCTTCGGGGAAAAAGGAAAGCACGCCCGCGCGGCCCTCGGCATGGGTTCGCTCCCCCGCGGCGCGGTGGTCGAGATCGAGATGATCGTCGAGGTGGAATGATAGCGTTTCGTTTTGTTTCACGAGGTGCGCAGGATTTTTTCCACGCCCGCGATCAGCGCGTCGCATTCGGCGGGTGAGTTGAAGAGGTGGGTCGAAACCCGCACGGCGTTCAGCTTTTGTTCGGACACCGGCCGACTGCGAATCGCGTGGTCCTTCATCAGCCGCGAGAACAATTGATCGTAGGGCAGCTTCGCACTGCGAAATGTCGTCATCGCGGATGCCGCGTCCATCGGCGTGAGAATTTCCACGCTCGGTAACCGCGCGAGTCCGGTGCGCACCTGAGCCGCGAGCGCCCGGCCCCGCGCCGCGATCCGCTCGCGGCCGATTCGTTCCTGAAACAAAACCGCCTCGCCCAGCCCAACGATCGCGGCGGCGTTGCGCGTGCCGTATTCGTAGCGGATCGCCGACGGGGCGAGCGTCAGTTCTCCAGGTAGAAAATCGAGTTCGCCCGAGTAGGCCCCGACAAGCGTCGGCGCGACCTCAATAATCCGGTCTCGGCGAATGAACAGGACCCCGGTCTCCAGCGGACCGCCGAGCCATTTGTGCCCGCTCGTCGCAAACGAGTCACAGCCCATTGCGTGCAGAGAAAACGGAAACATCCCGGCCGACTGCGCGCCATCAAGATGAAACCAAATGCCGCGTTCGCGACACCAGCGCGCGATGGCATCAACCGGCATCACGATTCCGGTCGGCGCGGTGACGTGCGAGACCTGCACGACCCGCGTGCGCTTCGTCACCAACGCGGCGATGCGGGCGAGGTTGCCGGCGGCATCAGCGGCCGGTTCGAACAGCCGGAGCACCACACCGCGAAGCTTTTCCTGATTCGCCCACGGAAACGAACCGCCGGGATGCGCATGCGTTTCAAAGATCACTTCGTCGCCCGGCTCTAGCTTCACCCCGGCGGCGACGATGGCGTTGGCCTCGGTGGCGTTACGCACAAACGCGATCTCGGCGGCTTCGGCCCCGAGAAACCGCGCGAGAATTGCGCGCGCGCCCTCGTGCAGCGCGTGGCCGTGCTCGGATTTTTCCTGCAGCTGCCGCGTGATTTCCGCGGCCCGGGCCAGCACGGGAGCCGAGGCCGGACCGAGCCCGCCGGTGTTGAAATACGTGAGCTGCCGAGAAAGCGGAAATTGATCGCGCACGGCCGCCCAGAAATTTTCCGGCGCACGATCATCGAAGGCCGGCAACGCCGGCGGGCGATCCGCGGCCGCGAGTTGCGCGCCCGCCGTCAGCCCGACCGCACCGAGCGAGGCGCGGCGAAGGAACGTGCGGCGATCGAGACTCATGGGGTGGTAAACGAAAGCAGGTGTTCGAGGCGCAAGGTGGCGTCGGTCACAAGAGGCTGCGGGTGCTCGCGGTGAAAGGCAAACGCCGCCAGCGGGCTCTCCGGCCGCACGAACCACGGCAGCGGGCCCGAGGGATTTTCAAAACGAATCCGCGTGCGCCGCAGCGAGCCGTCGTGTTGGCAGGCCCACTCCATCCAGCGCGCCGCGGTGCCGTGCACTTGCGCCTCGCCCACCAAGCCACCTTCGGCGCGGATGCCAATCGTCGCATCGCTATGCTCGTCGAGCAGATCGCGCGCGCCGCGAAACTGCAGGCCGGTGTAGTGCGAGCCCGCGAGGCCGCCATTCGCGCTGTAGTTGCCGAGGGTAAGCTCGATGCCGGCGACGTTGCGCAGCTCACTCGTCCAACGCAGCGACCAACCGCCGGGCACCAGCGTCGTCGCCAGCACGCGGCGTTCGTGCAGCAGCTCGCGCCCGGTCTTCGGTTCGCACCACGCGAGCGTTTCCTCCAGCCGCGCGGGCTCCAGCACGAGCCAGGAGCGGTGCAGCTGCACGCCGTGATCGTCGCGCCATTGATACCCATCGGCCGGGCGATTCGACGGACCGCCCCAAAAATTCACGCCGGCCACGCTCGTCAGAGTCATGCTCAAGCCATGATGCCAAGGATGATCGTTCGGGCGGAAATTGGTGAGCACATCGCCGGAAAGCGAACAGACCGGATGCGCGTAAGGGCGCGGCGATTCGTTGGCGGGTGTCACCGGCGCGTAAACGTAGCGCCAGAGCAACGCCCCCGCGACCGTCGCGATCTCGACGTGGCGGCCCGGCTCGTGGCGCAGTTGCAGCGACTCGCTCATGACAGCGTAACTTTCGCCGAGAATTTCCCGCCGCCAAATTCCCGGCACCCGCCACCGGGCAACCGCACGGTGACGGGAGTCGCCGCCGGCGCTTCAACCTCGAGCGCGAACTCGCCCCGATCCATGCGCCACGCGACTTTCACTGGGCCGCGCGGCGTGCAGACCGAGCCGCTCGCATGCGCCAACCCGCAACGGTGCGGGGCGATCTCGAGCGTCGCGAAGCCAGGCGCGGTCGGGGTGACTCCGAGCACGCGCGTCATGAACTCCAGCGCCGGATGCGCGCTCCAGGCGTGGCAGAGCGAGCGCCAGTAGCTGTTTTCCTCGACGAACGTGTCGAGACCAGAGTCCACCATCTCATGCCACGGCCCCAAAAACTCCGGCATCCGATCGTAGGCCCCGGCGAGATCGAGCGCCCGGAAGCCCGTGTGCCACCAAAAGAACGATCCCGGCGCGAGCTTCGGGTCGGCCGGAAAACGGCGGAGGATCTTTTCGCGTTCCGCCGCGCCCGCCGCGCCGCAGACAATCGCCCACGCATTGCCGTATTGGCTGATCTCCGGCCCGCCGGGCTGATCGAAATACAGGCCTTCGCTCTCCGACCAGAAGCGCGCGTGCAATCGCGGGCGCAACGCGGTCGCTTCCGCCTGCAACGCCTCGGCGTCGCGCGTCTGGCCAAGCAAACGGCAGAGGTCCGCGTATTCGTCGAGCGCGAGGAGAAACTGCGCCGAGATGATGCACGTGGGCCCGCGATCCGCGCCGGGCACCACGCCGCGCGGCCACCACGGGCACCAATCGGTGATATTCCAGAACGGCAGTTTCGCCGGCAAGCCATCGGCATCGGCGTGACGGCGAAACCAATCGAGCGCGGCGCGCATCCCGGGCTGCACGTCGCGCACGGTCGCAAGATCGCCGGAGCAGTAGGCGTAGTCGCGCACATTGGTGATCCAGTGGAGCGACCACGACGGGATGATCTGCACGAGCCGCGACGGGAAACGACTCTGCGTGAGCCCGTCGGAGAGGCGCGACCAGTCGAAGTGATAAATCGCCTGACGGCTCAATCGACAGTCACCCGTCGCGAGCATCGCGATCTTCGACGTGATCATCGTGTCGCCGGCATACTGCATCTGCTCGTAATACGGGCAGTCCTCAAACGTCTCGTGCGAGCAGAGCTGCATCGTGCGCAGCGAGGCCCGCCAGATTTTTTCCAAACGCAGATCGGAGCAGGTGAATTTGGCAGCGACGCGATAGGGATAAGCCGTGAAGCGAAAACTGGCGGCGCGAATTTCCAGCGGGACCGCGGCCGTCGTGATTTTCAGGCCCACATAACGGAATGCACGCCAATGCAGCGGCTCAAAGATTTCCCGCTTCGCGCCGGCCGGCTCCCAGACATCGCCCCAACCGGAAATTTTCCCGCGCCGATCAAACGTCCAGCCCGTGCTCTCGTCGGCAAAATGCGACGCGAGATTCGCGAGGGATTGCTGGCGGCCGAGGAGTTTCGCTCCCGGCGTGCCCCACGGCAGCCGCAGCGCCTCAGCATAGGTGAGGCGCACGATCGCCCCGGTGCCACCGGAGGTCGCGAGCCGCGGAAATCCGGAGGTGAGCTCACCCACATCAAGGATCACCTCGATCGTGGAGTGCGGCGGGACCGTAACCGGTGAATCGTGCTTGAGGAGGTGCAGCCAACCGGACGGGGCCTCGCCACCTCCCGCAACAAATCCGTCCCGAAAACGCTCGATGCTTTCTTCCGCTAGCATCGGAATCATCCGCGGCACCAGGCCGTAGGGACTCGTGGGATCCCGGCGGTTTTCGAGGCGCTCCGCCTTGAAGAGCACGGTGGCCGGCGACCACATTGCATCGTCGAAATCCGGCTGCGTCCAGCCCTCCGGGATCAGCTTCGCGACGCGGTGCTCAAAATAACCTTGGTAACCCTCGAACGTGGTGTGCTCGTTTTGGAACCGGTGCGCCGTGTCGATCGCGACCTTCCAGTTTTCGTCGGTGCTGAGTTCGCCGCCTTCGAGCACGAACCCGCCAGCGTAAGTCATCACCGAACACGGCGCGCCGAGCTGTGTCGGCCGGTGCGCGACGCGCGACATGTCGAGGACGAGCGCGGCGAGGACGTTGCGCCCCGCGCGCAAATACGGCGCGAGATCGAAGGTCTCGTAGAAGTGATGATTCACGTCGCCCTTGGCGGGACCGCGGCCGAGGAGCGTGCCGTTGCAGTAGAAAAGATAGCGGCTGTCGGCGGACACATGCACCTCGCGGCGCTCCGCGGCCCGGCTGGGGCCGGCACTTTCAAACGTGCGCCGAAACATGCGCACCTGATAGTGCGAAGGCGTCGCGTTTTCCGGCGCCGGGGTGGAGTGTGTGCCTTCCGCGGACCAAATCCACGAGGCACTTTGAACGAACGGGAGTGACATACGCCGAGGAAAATCACGCGTCGTAACCGGACGCGGGAGGAGCGCTGAATAAGCTCGCGCAGTCAGAACATTCAACAACCGTTTTCAGGATTTTTCAGACCAAGCATGAAAACCAAATCCCCTGCCCCGCGCCTCATCTTGTGCGCGACCACTTGGTCGATGATCGGCTATCCCACGGCCCGCCGCGAATGGTCGGTCGCGCGCAAACTCCGCGCGATCAAAGAGGCGGGCTTCGACGGCGTGTGCGCTTTCATCACGCCTGAAATGAAGGCCGCGGCCGAGCGCCTCGGACTCCGGCTGATGAGCGGCTTCGACGCTAAGAGCGTGGCCGACGCGCTGCCACGTCTGCGCCAGCAGCGCGATCTCGGCGTGCGTTTCATCAACATCCAGCTGCTCAACCACGACACCCCGCCGGCCGAAGCCGCGCGCGTCGCCGTGCCGCTCATCCGGGCCGCGCGGAAACTCGGCCTCGCCCCGCACATCGAGACGCATCGCGACACCGCCACGGAAACGCCCGAGAAATTCGACGAAATCGCGCGGCTCTACCGCCAGGCGACCGGCGAGCTCCTCCCCGTGACCTGGGATCATTCGCACTTCGCCGTCTCGAAACACATGCTGCCGGCCGACTACTCCGCGCGGCTGCTCGTCTGGCCAAAATTGATCCAAGCCTCGCAGATGTTTCACCTGCGGCCGTTTAACAGCCAGCATTGCCAGGTGCCGGTCACCAACGGGAGCGGCGCACTTACGCCGGAGTTCCGCGACTACCTGGCTTTCACCGAAGATCTTTTTGCGTGCTGGCTCGCGGGGCCGCAGCCCGGCGGCGAACTCTGGGTCTGTCCGGAGCTGGGGATGAGCCACGGCTACCACGTCAGCACCGATCCACACGCCTGGCCCAATGCGATGCGCGAACGCACCGAATTGCTCGGGGCTTGGGCGCGGGCGCTCAAGCGGTAAAAAGCCTGAAGACCACGCGCCGTTTCAGGCCGGCCTGACCCGGAAATGCACTTGACCACGTCAGCCTCATTTCATTCCGTTTGCTGAAATTTCATTCGTGCCCGTCATCACCCCATGTTGATCACTGAGATCGCCCGGAAAGCGAAGGTGTCGCCCGCGACTGTTTCGCGCGCGATCAACCAGCCGCAGATCGTGGCCCCGGACAGCCTTGCGCGCATTCGCTCGGTGATGGAGGAGCACAACTATGTGCCAGCGCCGCTGAATCGCCGCCGTGGGCCCAAGGCCCGCGTTTCAGAACTGCGCCGCATCGGCGTCTGGTTCGTCGGCGGGAAGGCGAACAACCCGAGCCTGAATTGGTTTCAGGATCAGCTGCTCCAAGTGCAATCGACCGACACCCGTTATCGCGTCGATCTGCGCGTGCTGTTTTCCAACACGCCGGACGAGCTGCCCGCCGGGATCGCCACCGAGAAACTCGACGGCCTGATTATTCAAGGAATGGAGCCTTCGGCCACGACGCTCGCGAAGCTCCGGGATTTGCCGCACGTCTGGTTCATGACGCGTCGTTCCGCGACGTTTGCCGGCGACTACGTCGAGCCAAACAACGAGGAAAACGGTCGCATGGCCGCCGACTACCTCGCCCAGCGCGGTCACAAAGTCACCGCCGTCATCAGCACCGATCCGGACTACAGCGCCGTCGCACGCCGCGTGAAGGCCTTCCTCGATCGCGCCGCCGAGATGAAGCTGACAGTGCATTCCATCCTCGGAAAATCCAATCCGGGCGTCAGCTACCTCGAGGTCGCGCCGCCCCATGGCGAATCCGACGCCCTCGTGCGAACGCTGCTGGCCAGCAGCCCACGCGCAACCGGCCTCTACATGCCCGTTGATCATTTCTGCGGCTCGTTTTTCCGCGGCCTGCGCGAGGCCGGAAAAAAATCCGGGCGCGACTTCGAGGTGATCATCGGGAACTATAATCCCGTCGTCTATCACAACCTTGATCACCTGCCGGCCGCGATCGACATCAACCTACCCACGCTCGTAAGGAAGGTCGTCGACCACCTGTTCTGGCGGATCGCTAACCGGCACAGTCCCGGCCGCATCGGCATCTCGATTTCACCAACGCTGGTCGTGCATCCCAACGGTTTTCACTCCCCGCAATAGGCGCTTTACCTTTCCGCTCCCATACGGAAGTTTCAACCCCCCACGCATAAATGAACGCATCCATGACCCACCCAGCCCACCTCGCCAGGCGATCCCTGGCTCTCGTGCTGGCGGCCCTGCTCGCCGTCCCGTTTGCCTCCGCGCAATCGGGCGACGCCGCAGCCCTCCGCAAGCTCCAGGAAGAAAATGCCACGCTGCGCAAGCAGCTCGCCGAAGCCCAGAGCAAGGCGACCACGGCCCCGACCATCAAGCCGGCGGCCCAACCGGCCGGCGCGATGACCGCACCCAAAGCCGCCACGCCCTCGCTCGCCACCGATGAAGGCGTGCAGGTGCTGTCACCGTTCCAGGTCAACACCGACAAGGACTACGGCTACCTGAAGACCAATTCGATCACTGCGACGCGCATCGGCGTTGAGGTGCAGCGCACGCCACTCGCGATTGAAATCAAGAGCGCCGAATTCCTCGCCGACACGGGAGCCAGCACGATTACGGACATCCTCCGATACACGTCCTCCGGCTCGGGCGACAACGCGTTCCGCATGGCACGTCCCGCCAACGGTGCGACGCCCCAAGGCGCGTTCACGATGCGCGGTTTCCAAGTGAACTCGCTCCTCCGCAACGGCGTCACGCGCTACGGCTCGTGGAACGTCGACAACGCCGACCGCGTCGAAATCGTGAAGGGCCCCGCGGCCCTCTTCTTCGGTTCGGGCGCCCCCGGCGGCGTCATCAACTACGTCACCAAGCAGCCCGTTTTCGGCAAGATTCCAACGACCGTGAACTACGTCACGGGCGAAGACCACAAGTCGAAAGTTGTCGTCGATACCAACCAGCAGTTCGGCAAGCGCGCCGCGATGCGCGTGGTCGGTGCTTGGGAAAACAGCAAGGGCGACCGCCGCTGGGAGTTCGACAAGAACAACAACGTCACCGCGTCTCTGGCCATCAGCCCCTTCGACAGCGGCAAGCTGAAGATCACCTTCGAGGCCGAATACGTGGACAACAAGTTCAACGAAAACCGTCAGGACTGGTTCTATCCGGACGGTTGGTTCCAAGCCTATGCCGCTCCCACGCCCGGCCTGATCGCCGCGGCTGGCCTCACCGCCAATGCCGACCCGGTCGCCGCCTACCGCACGCGTATTTTCAATCCGGGCGGCTACGGCACCTGGGGTAACGACATGCGCATCGCCTCTGGCAACCTGACCCAGGCCACCTACACGAAGATCATCAAGGGCGCCTACTATCAGGATCGGAATAACAAGCGCATCCACGACAAGGCATTCAATTACACTGAGCGTGGTGCCTACACCAAGAACGACATCGCCCTCACCTCCATGACGGTCGAAGCGTCGCCATTCGACTGGCTCGATGCCCGCTATGTCGTCACCAAGGACAACTCGCGCTTCGACTCCATCGAAGGCGTCATGAATCCCTACGCCGACGGCCGCCTGTTTAATTCGCAGATCGCCGCCAGCGCAGGCTACTATCGGAAACTGACCGATCACCAGTTCGACGTGGTCGTCAAAAAAGACCTGCGCGGGATCAAGAACACGCTTCTTTTCGGCGGATTCTTCCGCGACTCGATCCAGCAGTATAACGCAAATGCGGCCCAAGCTCCGCTCTTCCCGTTCTACGCGCAGATACCCGGTTCGACCAATCCGCTCGGCAATCCGAACAATGCGTTCGTTCCCGTCGGTGTCGCCAACGTCGGGCAGGTGCCCGTCAACCAAGTCATTCGCGACCGCTTCGGCGTCATCAAGACCGTGCAACAAGTGTTCACCCAATTTGATCCGGGCTTCGAAATCGCGCCCGACATCAAGCCCCTTGCCGCCATCGACCGCACGCTCCTCGACGGCTACCGCGCCCAAGATCAGGCCGGCTACATCAACTATCAGGGTCAGCTACTCGACGACCGACTCACCATCCTCGCCGGCGTTCGCCGCGAGATGCACCGCGACAGCGGCCAAGTGCTGACCTCGAACTTCCCGTGGTTTGCTCCGCCGAACTATGCGTTCGCCGACACCGCGACCTATCCCCCGGGCGTCTACAACTTCGACCCGAGCTACGCGGGCGACCGCGACGGCCAGTTCTCCCGCATCGCCGGCACCTCCTGGATGGGCGGCCTCTCCTACGCGATCAAGAAGGACATCAATGTCTATGCCTCGGTCAGCAAGATCTACAATCGCAACGGTGCCACCAACGCCGGCGGTTTCTCTTCGCTCGACGTTCCCAACTGGTTTGCCGCTGCCAAGGCCAACCTAGGCTCCACGCCGTTCGTCTATCGCGGCACCACCATCAACAGCGTCAACGATCTCATTTCCAAGTTGAACGCAATCGGCGCCGACACCCTCATCAAGCCCGAGACCGGCCAGAATGTCGAAATCGGCGTCAAGACCAGCCTCAACGATAACAAGATCGTCGGCACCTTCTCGCTCTTCCACATGTATCGCGTCAACCGCCGCGTCGACGACGGCACGGCCCAAGCGACCGAGCCGTTGAACGGCGTCAACAACTACCAATACTTTGGTCAGCCCGGCACCGTAAACCCCACCGGCTTCAACTTCGTCGGCGGCCGCCTGCTCCGCTGGCGCACCGTCGGCCAGAAGGACGTCATTGAGGGTGCCGACGCCGAGATCACGTGGACCCCGCGCCGCGACTTCCAGACCGTCATCAGTGGCGCTTGGATGTGGAAGGCCAAGACCGTCGATGCTCCCACCGTCAACAAGCCCGGCTCCGCCGCCTACAACGCGGCCACGCCCCAAGGCAAAATCGCGAGTGACATCTACTACGGTGCTCGTCTCGAGAACGTGCCCGAGTTCCGCCTCAACACGTGGAGCAGCTACACCCTCCCGGAAGGCCCGGCGCGCGGCCTTTCGGTCAGGTTCGGCACCCGTTACTCGTCTAAGATGGTGATCTCCCGCTCCGTCGATTGGAATCCCCTCACCAACGGCTTCCAATCGGGCAACTACCTCGTGTTCGACGGTGGTCTGAGCTATCCGTGGGAGGTCAGTGGCTATCGGATCAACACTTCGGTGAACGCCCAGAATCTCACCGACAAGACCTACTTCGAGGGCGGGACCGCCGCCTCACCAGGTCGTCAGATCGTAATCAGCAACTCGCTGCGATTCTAATTCACGCCGCGCTCACCGGAGCGCACAGCGTCGAGGGCGGAGACGAAAGTCTCCGCCCTTTTTTTTCGCCGCGTTTCGCGTTTGGCTTGGGCTGCTCCCACTGCACACTACGCGCGCGTTTCCCGGTTCTCCCCTGTGTCCGTCCTTCGCACTCAACTTCGTTCGTTCGCCGGGCTCGGCGAGGCCACCTATCTCTGGCCGCGCTGGCTCGTGTTGCGCGCCATCGGCGTGGTGTTCGTCGTGGTGTTTGCCGGAATCATCCACGAGGGCCACGCCTTGGTCGGACCGAGCGGACTCGCGCCGCTCGCGGGATTTTTCTCGCAGCTCGGACAGGTGTTACCCGCCCCCGTCACGGCCTTCCTCCATGCCCCTAGCCTATTCTGGCTCGGCCACGGATCTGGCATCATTTCCATCGTGTCGTGGCTCGGTCTGGCCGCCGCCCTCGCACTCCTGTTCAACTTCTGGCCACGGCTCGCGCTGTTCGGCTGCTGGCTCACGCTGCTCTCGTTCGTCGCGACGTGGCAAATTTTCTCGGCCACGCAGGTTGACCAACTGATGCTGGAGACGGCGCTCCTCGCGATTCCTTTCGCGCCCGCCGGCCTCCGCCCCGGCCTCGGTGCCGCGTCGCCGCCGCGTGCGCTCGCGGTCGTTGTGATGCGTTTTCTGCTCCTGCGCGTGATGGCCGAGTCCGGCCTGATCAAGCTTCTCGCGGGTGACCCGCGTTGGTTCAACCTCACCGCGCTCGACGTCCTCTACGAGACCGCACCGTTCCCCACGATCCTCGGCTACCTCGATCATCAGCTGCCGCACGCGTGGCACGTCAGCGAAATCGCGCTCACCTTCGCCGCCGAGTTCATCGCTCCCGTCGTCGCGATCTTCGGTGGGAGACGCGGACGCTGGATCGCGTTTCTCACCTGGACCATTTTCCAAACCGGGATCCAGCTCACCTGCAATTTCGGCTGGCTCAACACCGCCGCGATCGCCCTCGGCCTTCTGCTCCTCGACGACCAGATGCTCACGAGCGTGTTGCGCCGTTTCCGCCCCGGGTCGGCGGCACTCCTGCCGGCGCCGTTGCCCCCACCCTCGATTCCAGCTTGGCGGCTGCACGCTTTTCGCGCCGCGGTCGCCGCGCACTTTGCCCTCACGCTCTACTTCATGGTGCGCGTCTGCGGCGACGCCACCGGCGCCGATCCCAATCGCCCGCTGCCCGCCGTCGTGCAACTCGCCGCCGGTTTCCGCAGCGCCAATGCCTACACGCTCTACGGCGCGCTTCTGCCGCATCGTTTCACCGTCGAATTCGAGGGCTCCAACGACGGCGGCGCGACGTGGCGCGCCTACGAATTCCGCTACCAGCCCCAGCGCGAAGATCAGATCAGCCCGTTTCTCGCGCCATATTATCCGCGCTTCGAGGCCACGCTGCAGGTGCTCGGCAACGCCGCCGAGCCGTCGCCGCTCTACCGCGTCGTCGCCGCCCATCTTCTCGTTCGCACGCCCGGAGTCCTCGCCCTTTTCCGCACCGATCCGTTTCGTGATCGCGCGGCGCAGCTCGTGCGCCTGCGCGGCCATCGTTTCACCTTCACCGATCGTGCGACCCAGCGCGCGACCGGCCGCTACTGGACGAAGACCTACGATCGCGACTACCTGCCAATGAGCTTTCTCAATGAGCGCGGCGCGCCCACTGAAGCCGCGTCCGCACTCGACGAGCTCCGTGCCTGCGCGATGCATGGCAACCCCGAGGCCCAGCATCAGCTCGGGACGATGTTCGCCTACGGTGAAGGCGGCGTGACGCGCGACGTCACCGAAGCCGCGCGTTGGTTTCGCCGCGCCGCGGATCGCGGGCATCCGCTCGCGCAGTTCTTCCTCGGCCTCTGCTTCGCCAAGGGCGACGGCGTCCCGCAGAACTATGCCGAGGCCGCGAAATACTACCGGCTCGCGGCGCTGCAGGAGAACGTCCCTGCGCAGGTGAACCTCGGCTTCCTGCACGCGCGCGGCGAAGGCGTCGCCCAGGACGAAGCCGAGGCGCTCGCGTGGTTCGCCCTCGCCGCGCAATCCGGCCAGAAGGACGCGGTGCGCGTCCAAGAGTCTTTCGCCGCGCGCAGCACCGCCGCCCTGCGCTCCGCCGCCGCCCTGCGCCGCGACCAACTCGCCGCCGAGATTGCCGCCGCCACGCCGCGCCGATAAATCCGCCCCCAATGTCCGCGCCCCAGAACACGGCAAAAGCCCGACGCCCCCGTTTCTCGCTGTGGCGCGCCGTGCGCGATTTCGCCGGTTTGCACAACGACGCCACCTACCTCTGGCCGCGTTGGCTTCTCCTCCGCGCCGTCGGTCTCGTGTTCATTTTTGTTTTCGCGGGCATCACCGCCGAAGGCCAGGCCTTCCTGGGGCCGCGCGGCATCGTGCCGCTGGATGAATTTTTCCGCCAGCTCCGCGGGATGTTTCCCGGCGCCTTGGACGCCTTCGTCGCCGCCCCGAGTCTTTTCTGGCTCAGCACCAGCCCCACCTGGATTACGATCCTGGCGTGGACCGGCCTGGCCGCGGCCATCGCCCTGGTGCTCAACCTCTGGCCGCGGCTCACGCTGTTCGCGTGCTGGCTCCTTTTTCTTTCGTTTGCCGCGACATGGCGGATTTTTTCTCCGGCCCAGCTCGACAACCTCATGCTCGAGGTCGCGCTGCTCTGCGTGCCGTTTGCGCCCGTCGGCTTTCGCCCGGGCCTCGGCGCCGCTTCGCCGCCGCGCCACATCGCGCTCTTCATGGTGCGCTGGCTGCTCTTCCGGGTGATGTTCGAGTCGGGCATCGTGAAATTTGCCGCCGGCGATCCGCACTGGCGCGATTTCACCGCGATGGAGGTGATGTATGAGACGAGCCCCTTTCCGACGGTCCTCGCCTACTGGGATCACCACCTGCCGCACGCGTGGCACCTCTTCGAAATCACGCTCACGTTTGCCGCGGAGCTGGCCGCCCCCTTGCTCGCCCTCTTTGCAGGCCGGCGCGGCCGGTGGTTCGCGTTCCTCACGTGGACGGCGTTTCAATTCGGCATCCAGCTCACGAGCAATTTCGGCTGGCTCAATACTGCCTCCATCGGCCTCGGCCTGATCCTCCTCGATGATCAGATGCTCGCTGCGGCTGCCGCCCGGTTGAAATTCATTCGTTTCGCTGCACCCATCGCGTCGCCCCATCCCACGTCACCGCGCTGGCGCACGCTCGCATTGCGCACCGCGCTCTGGGCGCACTTCGCGCTCTCGCTCGTGCTGCTCGCGAAATCCGCCAACCTCACCGTGCCCGCTGCGCTCGCGGCGCCGGTGAAACTCGTCTCGGAATTTCGCAGTGTAAACGCCTACACGCTCTACGCGACGTTTGTAGCCGAGCGCTATCAGGTCGAATTCGAGGGCTCCAACGACGCCGGCCGCACGTGGCGCGCCTACGAATACCGCTATCTGCCGCAGCATCCCAATCAGATCACGCCGTTCATTGCGCCGTGGTTCGCGCGCTTCGAGGCCACGATCCAGATCGCGGCGTGGAACCGCAAGCGCTCGGAAATCATCCCGGTCGTTGCGTCGCACCTGCTCGCGCGGAATCCAGATGTGCTGGGCCTCTTTCGCACGGATCCGTTTCCCGATCGTCCGCCGACGATCATCCGGATGCGCGGCTACCGGCTGGCGTTCACCGATCCGGAGACCCACCGCCGCACCGGTCACTACTGGCACAAGGAAGTCGTAGGCGACTACCTGCCCGCCCTTTGGCAAAACGAGCGCGGCGAGGTCGCGGAGTTTAACCTCGCACCGGCCGACAACGCGCTCCGCGCCGGCAACCTTCCGGCCGCGCTGGCGTTCCTCGAAGCCCAATTCACCCTCGGCAACCTCGAGGCGGGCCTCCGCCTGGCCGACATGTTTGCCCGCGGCCAGGGCGTGCGCCCCGATCCCGCGCGCGCGTTTGCGCTCTTCTCCGATCTCGCCGCGCGCGGCGAGCTTTCTGCCGCCCACAATCTTGCTACCTGCCACGAATACGGCGTCGGCACGCCCATCGATCTGACGAAGGCGATGGCGCTTTACCGCGCGGCGGCGGACCGCGGTTACGCCCTTTCGTTCTACAACCTCGGCGCCATGCACGCGCAGCAAAAAATCTCCCCGCGCGACGATGTCACCGGCCTCGCTCTCCTCCTCCACGCCACCGCCCGCGCCAAGGGCGACGATCCCATCGCGCGCTTCATCCGCGAGGATCGCGCGGGACACCAGAAGCGCCTCACCGACCGGATGCGGCCCGCCGACATCGCGCTCGCCGGCGAGCGCGCCGCGCGCCGGCCCTGAGAAAACGCTTTTCTCCGCGCCGTGCCGCAGAATCCTCTTTCGCGTCCCTTGCCCACCACCCCGCCCACCTCCGCCCGTCCTGGTTTCCGTTTCCTCCCGACTTCGTGTTGGTCGCGGCTCTGCCTCGTCGCGCTGGTGTGGGCCGCAGGTGCGACCCTCCTCGCCTTCCTCGACGCCGGTGCGTCGCAGCGTCCGCCCGCCAACCGCCCCATCAAGGCCGCCGTCGCCGCTGATCACGTATCGTCGGACTCCTGCCGCTCCTGCCATCCGGGAAATTATGCGAGCTGGCATGCCTCGTTTCACCGCACGATGACGCAGGTCGTCGCCCCCGGCACACCCGCCACGGAGATCGACGGGTTGGAACTGACGCACGGCGACACCGACTACCGCATCGAGCGCCGCGACCAATCGTATCTCGTGCGCACCAAGCCCCGCGGCGCCACCGCGTCGGCCTACGGCAAACCGCAGCAGCTGGTGCTCAGCACGGGCTCGCACACACTGCAGATTTTTTGGCTCGAGAGCGGCGAGGGCCGCACGCTCGGGCAGTTCCCCTTCGCCTACATCATCGCGGAGAAAAAATGGGTCCCGGTGCGCGACACGTTTCTCGCTCCGCCCGACCCGCAGGATATCTACTCCAAAGGCGACTGGAACGCCGCCTGCCTCAACTGCCACACCACGCAGCCCCGCGCGCGCCTCACCCCCGGCACGACGCACTTTGATACGCAGGTCGCGGACTTTGGCATCGCGTGCGAGGCGTGCCACGCTGGTGGGCGTGAGCACGTCGCCGCCAACCGCAACCCGCTGCGTCGTTTCGCCCTCCACCTATCGGGTGCGCCCGACCAGACCATCGCCAACCCCGCGCGCATGGACGGCCCCGCCGCCTCCCTCGTCTGCGGCCAGTGCCACTCCATCTGGATGTTCAACGATCCCGCGGCCCAGGTCGCGTTCATGCGCGACGGTGGGAGCTACCGCGCCGGCCAGTCCGAGCTCGATCTTCGCTGGGTCACGCAGCCCCGCGGCACGGATCACCCGAAAGAGCGCGCGTCACTTGCGCAGACCGACCCTCATTTTTTTGGCGATCAGTTTTGGCCCGACGGGCAGGTGCGCGTGATCGGGCGGGAGCTCAACGGCGTGATGGCTTCGCCGTGCGCCACGGGCGGAAAATTCTCCTGCCTCTCCTGCCACGAGATGCACCCGGCGAAGACCGACGCCGCCACCCTTGAGGCCTGGCGCACCGGCGATCAGCTCAAGCCCAAGATGGAATCGAACCAGTCGTGCCTCCAATGCCACCCGAAGTTCGAAAAAAATGTCGCGGCGCACACGCACCACGCCGCTGACTCGGCCGGCAGCAGCTGCTACAACTGTCACATGCCGCGCACGATTTACGGCCTGCTCAAGGCCACGCGCAGCCACGCCATCTCGTCGCCCACAGTGCGGGAGAGCACCGAGCATGGCCGCCCCAACGCCTGCAACCTCTGCCATCTGGATAAAACCTTGGAATGGACTGCGCAGAAACTTAACGAGTGGAATCGCCGCCCCATTCCCGAAATGAGTGATCTTGATCGCCGCGCGCCCGCCT
>JANNEY010000127.1:0-17893 GCA_031379235.1 Opitutaceae bacterium
AAACGACACGCGTGTCGTTTTACTCCTCCGCGCGAAATAGGCCCAGGCGCCGGCTCCGAGCGCGGGGCCTATTTCCAAAAACCGGGCGTTTCATTCAAACTCCCGCCGCTTGCACTTAGCGTGCACACACTACCGCAACAACCCAGGTGCCCTCGTAAAACGGGGCTGGGGTCGTCTTCGACCCCAGTCAGGCGCGGCGGCGTTCGGAGCCGCACGCGCCGTGGCCAAGCATCGGAAGCCGATGCGCGAAGCTCCGGCGCCACCCACCAAGGCACGCCCATTCTACTCAAAGCCCCATTCCCAGCTCTGGCCGCTCCAGCAAAATCGCTCGCCTTTCACCATTATGTCATAGCATGCGCACCCGCGTTTCCGCCTGCTTTTCCAGTTCGAACATCGCTTGCCGGACGGCCTGCTCATACAGCGCCAAAATGCATTCATCCTGGTAAAGGCTTACCACCGAAACGCACTTTGGCGGCGCAATCGTGAAGCTAAAAAGGCACGCCGACTAGCCTTCACGCCGTCGTCCTCATGTCGGACGGAGTTCATCCGCTAGCCCGATCGCGGGCCCGTTTCCGGATGCTCTCCTTCGCACAGAGCGAGGAAGGCCTCCTCACCTACCGGCCCTATTAAGCCCACTTTTTCCGCACCCAAGCCGAGCCATTCGCCCTCGATCTTTTGCCCCTCCGAATAGTAGTCGCCCGCACCCAAGTGCTCGCGAAAATACTACTGTGCATTTCTCAGATTAAACTGAATTTCCGTTTAAATCATCGTCGAATCTCCCAACTCGAAGGCGATCACTTACGAAACGAAGTCTCGTTTCTTTTTGATGAGACACCCTACCCCTTGCGGCGAACCGCAACGGAAGGGCGCTCGCAAGTGCGACACGCCGTCTGCCCGCGAAGGCGCCCGCGATCGGTGCGCGAGGGACGCAATCCGCTCATCAGATGGTTTGGCGTCACCAGCTGTGAACGCGCGTTGTCCCCATTTTCTATCGCTCTAATCGTTCCGCGTGCTTGCGGCTGATCGCCCGCGTCCCGCATCGAGGCTCGGGCCGGGCGGCGCAAGGGCTGCCGGGGCCGCAGCGGGCCGCTGAGTCGGACCCGGAGGCAACCGGCAGCCCGCAGCGACGGACGCGCCCGAGTGTCGGTGCGTGTGGCCGATGGCACCGCACCAGCCCGAGGGCGCGCCGAAACAGCGCAGCGCGGCGCGCTTTCGGGCAGAGTCGGCAATGGCGTCGGTCGCATCCGCACCGCGGCCAGTGCGGTGCGCTCCCGGCGCATGGCTGACAACCCCCAGGTGGGTGTGGGCGCGCGTGACTTACGCCGACTCAAACCTTGCGGATTTCCGCAAGGAGTAACGCGTCCGCCATGAAGAAAACGCCCGGTGCGTTTTCATAAGTGAAACCAGCCAAGTCGAAATAACCTCCATGCTGACACCACGAGTTCAAGCGAGTCTCTACAACGCCAAGGCGTATTTCCAAGAGCACCTCTGCGAGGGAAAATACTATGCCGAAAACCAGCACGTCGCCTGTGAATGGTTCGGCCTGGGAGCCGAACGACTCGGCCTCCAAGGGAAAGTAGGTGAAGCGCAATTCCTGCGCCTGTGTGAAGGGCTCCATCCGGAAACGGGTGAGCGCCTGACCCAACGCATGAACACAAACCGCCAGAATGCCGACGGAGAAACCGTAGCGAACCGTCGCGTGTTTTATGACTTCACGATCAGTCCGCCGAAGTCGGTCTCGGTCGTGGCGTTTTTGGCGGATGACCGCATTTTGAAAATCCACGATCAGGCGGTGAAGGTCGCGATGGCTGAGCTGGAAAAGTTCGCCGAAACGCGGCTGCGCAAATCAGGTGAACGGGGCGAACGGGTGACGCGCAACATCGTCGCGGCCGCTTTCCGGCACGACACGAGCAGGGAGCTGGACCCGCATTTGCACACGCACTGCGTCGTCCTGAACGCGACCTTCGACGGCCACGAAAACCGTTGGAAGGCGCTTGAGGTGCAAGGCATGTTCCGTGCGCAAAAGTTCGCGGAAAATCTCTACTATCACGAACTCAGCAAAGGGCTGTGCGCGCTCGGCTACCAAATCGAAAACAACCGGCGCGATTTCGAAATCAAAAACGTGCCGGACAGCGTGATCGCGCGATTCTCGAAACGGCACCAACAGATCGACGAAGAGGCGCAGAAGCGGATCGAGCGCGAGGGTGGCGATGCGAACACGATCCGGCGTCACGTCCCACGCGACGCTCGAAAGCGGAAGATCAAGGACTCGACGGCTGAGAATCTGCGACCGTCGTGGGTGAAGCAATTAAGTGAAGCGGAGAACAACGCGCTCGCGACATTGCGACCGGCTTCTCCCGCAACGGCCGATGTCGCCGATGTGAAGGCCGCAGTAAGCTGGGCGGATGAACATCTCTTTGAGCGGCGTTCGGTGGTGCATGATTTCGAATTGTGGTCGGCGGCGCTCGCCCGTGGTCGCGGCGAGGATTTCGATTTGGCGGCGGTGCGGGCAGCCGTCGAACATCGCGGCTACATCCGCAAGGATGGCACACGGAAACTGACTTCGCGCGAGGTGCTGCGCTGCGAATTGGATGTCGTGCTCGCGGCCAAGGATGGACGCTGGCAACATGCGCCCTTGAACCCCGGCTACGTGCCGGCGGAAACGCTGTCGCCCGAGCAGAAGACGGCCGTCGGTAAAATCCTAAAAAGCCGCGATTTTATCGCGCTGTTTCGCGGCGGTGCGGGCACTGGGAAGAGTTTCACGCTGAAGGAAGTCGAACGCGGTTTGACCGCAGCCGGCCGCCCGGTGGTGGTGCTCGCGCCGCAACGGCAGCAAGTGCGCGATTTGCAGGCCGACGGGTTGTGCGCGGAAACGCTCGCCCGTTTTTTGGAAGTGAAGCAGCTCGCGCGCGGTGCGGTCGTGATCGTCGATGAAGCCGGACAAATCGGCGGACGGCAGCTCCGCGACTTAATCCGCCTCGTGCAAGCCAACGGTGGGCGGATCGTCTTGTCGGGCGACACCCGCCAGCACGGGGCGGTCGCGGCGTCGGACGCGCTGCGCGCCATCGAAAAACATTCCGGCCTCAAACCGGCGGAGATTCACACGATCCGGCGGCAGGATCCGAAACTCGGCAAGTCCACCTCGGAACGCGGTTTCATCCGCGGCTACCGGGCCGCCGTGAAGGCGGCGGCGCAGGGACATATCGCCGAATCTTTCGGCCGGCTCGAAACGCTGGACTGCATCCGCGAATTTTCATCCGAGGACCGCCGCGCCGCCGTCGCGGCGGAGTATGCCGCCGCCGTCGGCCGCGGCGAAAAGACCCTCGTGGTCGCGCAGACCCGCGAAGAAGTCCGCGCGGTCAACGATGCCATCCGCGAACAGATGCGCGCGGCCGGAAGACTCGGCACGGATCACACGCTCACGGTGTCTCAGCCGCTCGATCTCGGTGCGGCGGAGAAACGCGACCCGCGTTCTTATCACGTCGGCCAGTCGGTGTTTTTCCTCAAGTCGTATGGCCGGTTCAAGAAAGGCGATCTATGCGAAGTCGTCGCGGCGAGCGAACACGGGCTCGCGCTCAGCAAAGACGGGCGGCGCTCCCCGTTCAGTTTTCGTTACGCAGATCGGATCGTGGTCGCGAACGCGACCCCGATGGCCATCGCGCCCGGCGACCGGCTGCAACTGAAGTTCAACGGCAAGTCCGCCGACGGTGTTGCGATCAATAACGGCGAGCTGGTCACGGTGCGACGGATGCGTGCGGATGGCGCGCTCGTGGTCGGAGACGACGCGGGGGTGCGCAAGACGCTCTTGCCGACGCAGCGCCTCTTCGCGCGCGGCTACGCGGTCACGTCCTACGCTTCGCAGGGCAAGACAGTGGGCACCGTGATCGTCGCCGATGCCGCCAATCGCGCCGCGACGAACGCGGAGCAGTGGTATGTGACGATTTCACGCGGGCGAAAACGCGCCGTTATTTTCACCTCGGACAAGGAAACGCTGCGCGCGAGCGTCGAACGCCGCGGCGGGCGCGAACTCGCGCTCGACCTGAAACCCACGGTGGTCGGGCCGACGGAGACGCAGCCGCCACACCTGCGGGAGCGCCCCGCGCGCGACTGGCGGCAGCGGGCGCTCGCCGTATTCGAGCGCGTCCGTCGCCAACGCTTTACAACCGACCTCAATCTCCGCTCCCGGCCGGAAATCTCCGTGCAGCACCGCATCAAACCATGAGCACCCTGCGCCAGGCCCTTAACCTCCATCCCACCTGTAACGTGTAAGACCGGGAGCGCGCGTCCGGCCGTAGGCCGACGCGGCAGGGGCTGTGGGCGCGCGGCCTTGCGGCGGCCGGTTTCCAGGCGCGAAGGCTAATTATTTTTCTACCGGAATTCCGGTAGTTGATAAATTTGCCGCGCATCGCGGCTCTCCGCGGAATTTTCGCCGTGATCCCCACCTCTCGTGCATGCCCCCCGCGCTGCTGCGCCAGCTAGTTTCGTTCTTATTCTGAAGACCGACCGCGATGCGGGCGCGTCGCTGCGGCGGCACGTTCTCACCGTGTTGCCGGCGGCGCGCTGTATTGTCGTGCACACGGTCGTGACGGCTCGGGCGGCGCTTGCCGCGGGCGCACCGGATCTGTTCGTCACCGGGCTGGAGGCGCCCGACGGCGATCCGCTCGACCTCCTGTGGCTCGCCAGTGCCGGACCGCGGCCTCCGCGTCGCATATTTGTGGTTACGCGCCATCGCGAGCCGTGGCTGCATACGGTGCTCCGGGGTCTGCCAATTTGCGGCGTGCTCGACTCCACCTACGATGCCCCGGAAATGATTTCCGTGGCGCTGCGCGAAATTCTGCACGGCCGGAGATATTTCAGCCTCTCGCTACAACAGGCGCAGGCCGTGCCCGGCGCAAAGGAGCTGCGGCTGCGCCAACTCACGCCGACCGAGCGCGTCGTCTTCGCCGCCATCGGCGACGGGCGGCAAATCAAGGCGGTCGCCGCCTGGCTCGGCTTGAGCGCGAACGCCATCAAGGCGGCGCTTGAAGCCCTGCGCGGCAAGCTCGGAGCGGGCTCCCTGAGTGAACTTACGGCCATGGCAGCGCGCTACGGGTTTATCCGGACTGTGCCGGCGGGCTTCATCCGCGTGGGCTTTGGCCGGCTGCTCGCAGACTACTATCTGCGGAGCCAGCGGCCAATGCCACCCACGCACGAACTTCGCGCGGAATATCCTGAGGCCACGGCACTCGCCGGTTCCCCCTCAGCGTTGCGCCGCGTTGTGAATAACCTGTGCGGAACTGACCGCTGATCAGCGGTCAGTGCGCGCTTTCCAAATCGTGCGCGAAACGCTGCGCTGGCAGCATCGAAGCGCGGCACCCCGGTTTTTCGCGCTTCGGATTCCTGATACCCCAAATTGCAAGAGAGTCCCCACAAGATCTGGCCCTCAATATATGCACCATCTAATTCCATTTCGGCCCTGCGTGTTTCTATTGGCGTTTGCCGTCGGCCTGCCGATCGCCCTTCGCGCACAAACTCAGGTCAACAAGCCCACGCCAAGCGACACCACGGCGACTCGGCCAAACGGCATCGCGCCGCCGCCGCTTCCGCCCGCTCCGCCTCCCCCGCCGCCGCGGCCCCGCGTGCCGCAGCCGCCAGCCCCGCCGCGACCGACACCGGTTGACGCCGCGACCGCGGCGCTCGATCCGAAGATAGTCGCAAAAGTCCGCGCGGACTTCGAGGACTGGAAGCGCAAGGGCGGCGGCCTGCATGCGCCGAAACTGACCCTCTTCGGCGGGCGGCCTTTCGTGATGCTCACGGCGCAGTCAGGCGAATCTGCGCGCGCCCAGAACCTGCGCAAAGCCGCCATCGTTGATGTTTGCTCGCGTCTGCTCGATACGGGCGCCTTCACGGATGCGGTCATCACGGTTGTGGAGAGGCCGCCGGGGCGCGGCGCTGCCCTGCCGCCGCGCAACTCTCCGGTGAATCGCGTGGCTTTCGAGGCTTCCGTGCGCACGGCGGGCAAGTCTGCCGACGTGAAGGCCGCAGTCGCGGCCGCGAAAAAGGATCAAGCGGCCATCGACCGCATCTGCACTGACCTCGGCATCCGCTGAGCGCGCCAACCTCAACCGATCCCCGGGCGTGAACACAACCCTTTGTCTTCGTGCTTCCCCAGCACAACGTCTCTGGCGCACCTTCCTCACTTTTTGGGCGGTGATCGCAGCCGCCTCTTCTGTGCGCGCTGGAGATCCACCCGACTCAATTACCATAGGTGGTCCGATCGTCGCGCCTTATGCCCCCCGTTCAACCGACTTTGCGTTTCAGGGCACTGATCCCGACAACGACATCGCCGAGATAAAGATCGAGTTGCGCACTCCGGCGGGCATCAACCGCGTGCTCCGCGATTGGTCGCCTTACTCCGGTGGCTGGACGTTTCAGAACATCACCTTTAACGAGGGTGTCGGAACCTACTACGTCTGGGCTAGCGTCAAGGATGCCGAGGGCAACACACGTGAGCCTTGGGTCCAAGGCCTCTACGGCGAGGTGTTGCCCGTCGTAGTCACGCATGCCCCCTTGCTAGTCGTGGACAGCGTATCGGTGACGCCTGATCGCTCGGCCTCGCCCGGCGGCAGCGTGACCATCTCCGCCAGCGCCACGGATGCCGACGGCGATCTCGCTTGGATGGATTTTTATGTGAATCCCCCGGACCTTAGCGGCTGGCAAAAGACGAGCGTTCCGATTTCCGGCTATGCTTCCGGCTCGATTAACTTTGTCTGGAACCTCCCGGTTGGCGCACAGACCGGCACGTGGAAGGCCACGGTGCGCCTGCGCGATGCGGCCGGCCTCGAAGACGATCCGGAGATTGCGCCGGAGCCGCTTTTCACGGTGAAAAAGCAGCAGTCTGCGGTGAGTTCCGCTGCGGTTGCGATTCAGTCGGGCGCGTCGTTTTCTCCGGTTACGACCGGCGGCAATGGGACCGGGGCGTATCAGTTTTCCGTGTCCAACCCGCCCCAGACGAATTTTCCTGGCCACGATGGCATCAACGTCGGCCAGGCCGGCACGATGCTACCGTCGCCGGGTAATCAGGTGGTGGCGGCGTGGACTCCGCCCGCCGCCACCACAAGTCCTGTCACTTATGAGTTCTACGTCCGGCGCTGGAGCGACGGCGAATACTACGAGACTGCACCCGTGGGCCCCTACATTCTCACCGTGAATCCCACCACGCCTTCCGCGCCGATCGCCATCGGCGCGACGGATATTGCCGCTACGAGCTTCACCGCCAACTGGGGCGCCGCGACAGGTGCCAGTGGCTACAAGCTCGATGTCTCGACGGTCAGCGATTTCACGAGCTTCGTTGGCGTCTACAACAACAAGGATGTCCCCAACGTGACCTACGCGGCCGTCAGTGGCCTGCCGACCGGCACGCGCTATTATTTCCGGGTGCGAGCCGTCAATCTGGCCGGGACCAGCGGCAACTCGCCGACGATGCAGGTGGATTTGGGCACGCCACCGACCTTCACGAGCGCGGCCGGCACCGTTTTCACGCAGGGCTCCTTTGCCACATTCTCCGTAACGGCGGTCGGCGCACCCACGCCGACTGTGACACTTCAAAGCGGAACCTTGCCCCCCGGTGTTACCTTCTCCGCCGTGACCGGCGGGGCCACCATCGCCGGCACGCCGAGCCAAGACGGAATCTTTGTCCTGACGCTGCGAGCGCAGAATACGATCGGCGGTGCGGTGCAAAGCGCGACGCAGACTTTCGCACTCACGGTCAATTCCGTCTCCAGCCCGACCGCCTTTGTCGTTTCGACTGTCGCGGGTCAGGCGGGCCTTACGGGCAGCGCGGACAGTCCCTCGAGGTTCAACGAGCCGTCCGGCCTCGCGAGCGATGGCACCTACGTCTATGTCGCCGACCAGACCAACAATTCCATCCGCAAGGTCAGCATCAGCAGCGGCACGGTGACAACGTTTGTCAGCGGCCTATCTTATCCGGCCGGCGTGGCCGTGGACGGAGGGGGCAACGTCTTTGTGGTCGAATACGGCGGGCACCGGATAAAGCGTTTCTCACCCGCCGGAGGCGCGCCCACGTTGGTCATCGGCTCGGGCAGTGCGGGCTACGCTGATTCCGATTTGGTGAACTCGATGTTCAGCTATCCGATGGGCATCGCCGTCAACAGTGCGGGAACCCAAGTTTATGTGGCGGACTATTACAATTCCAAGGTCCGCCGGATCACGATCAGCGGCACCACGGGCAGCGTGAACACGATCGCGAGCGGTTTTTTCCCGTGGAGTCTCGCGTTGAATTCCGCTGCCACGACGCTCTACGTCACCGATACCGGCAACAGTCAGGTCAAGAGCATCAACTTGTCCACGTTCGCGGTCTCGACCCTGCCCGGCGCCTACTCGATTCCGCGCGGCGTCTCGGTGGACTCGCTCGGCAACGTCTACGTCGCGGACACCGGCACGCACACGATCAAAAAAATCACCGGCGGCAACGTCCTCACCGTGGCCGGCTACGGCGGTGCCTACGGCACGGCGGATGGCTCGGGAGCGACCGCACGCTTCACCTATCCCTTCGGCATCGTCGCCAACTCGCCGACTTCGATCTACGTCGCGGATTGCTACAACCACACGATTCGCCGCCTGCTGCCGGATGGGCCGCCGCCGCCGACTGCACCGTTGTTTACCAACCCGGCCACGGCGACCTTTGCTAACGGCTCGTTCGGGGCGTTCACACTCACGGCGAGCGGCTATCCGTCCCCGGCGTTCAGTATCACGGCAGGTTCGTTGCCGCCGGGGCTCTCGCTGACTGGAACCTCGATTGCCGGCACGCCGAATGTCAGCGGCACGCTGCCCTCGGCTTTCAATTTCACGGTCACCGCTACCAATGCCGCCAACTCCGTCACGCAGAATTTCACCCTCACGGTCACCGCGGCGACTGCGCCGACGGCTTTTCAGGTCTCGACCGTGGCCGGTCAGGTCGGAGCTACCGGCCTTTCGGATACGCTGCCGGGGCTCTTCAACGAGCCCTCAGGCATGGCCACCGACGGCACCTACGTCTACATCGCCGACCAGTCCAACCACAAAATCCGGCGCATCCATATCGCGACTGGTGCGCTGACCTCGCTCGGCAGCGGTTTGCTCTATCCAGGCAGCGTCGCGGTGGATGGCGCGGGCAACCTCTACGTGACCGACACGTCGCACCAGCAGGTCAAAAGCTTCACTCCAACCGGGACGCTGCGGTTCACGGTCGGATCCGGGGCCACCGGCGCGACGAATTCGGACTTCGCCACCTCGTCGTTCAGCACGCCCATCGGTATCGCGGTCAATACCGCCGGCACGATCGCGTATGTCGCCGATTACTTTAACGCCTGCATCCGCCGCATCAACATCAGCGGCGGCAGTGGCACGGTGACGTCGATTCCGTTGGGCTTTCAGGTGTGGAACGTCGCCCTCGATGCCACCGGCAGCACGCTCTACCTGTCCGATTATTCCAACGGCCTCATAAAGGCCCTGGCTGTGCCTTCCGGCGGCACGCTCACGACGCTCGCCGGTTCATTCGGTATGCCACGCGGCCTGACGGTCGATGCGCTGGGCAACGTCTATGTCGTCGAGACCGGCGCGCGCCGGATAAAGCGTATCACCGGCAACACTGTCGTCACCGTCGCCGGCGACGGCGCGGTCGGTTCCATCAATGGCGCCGGCTTGAGCGCGCGCTTCTACGATCCGTTCGGTGCCATCGCCACGTCGACCACCTCCGTCTTCGTCGCCGACATGCGCAACCACACAATCCGCCGCATGCTCCCGGACTCGAACGCTCCTGCTTTCACCACGGCGAGCCTGCCGACCTTTACGGCCGGCGTCGCCGGTTCTTTCACATTCATGGCCAGCGGCACGCCCGCACCCACTTTCAGCCTCACCGCCGGTGCGCTGCCGCCGGGGATGACCTTCAGCGGCGCGACGATTTCCGGCGCGCCCACCTCGACCGGCACATTCAATTTCTCGATCACTGCGACCAACACCCTCGGTTTCGTGACGCAGAATTTCACGCTAACCGTCAGCACGCCTTCCGCACCGCAGATTGTCATCCATCCGGTGGGCCGGACGCGGGATGTCGGCCGCGCGGTGCAATTCCGTGTTGAAGTCACGGGCAACCCAGCACCCACGCTCTCATGGTCGAAGAACGGCGTTCCCTTGAGCGATTCGAGGAACTATTTAAGTCTTACTTCAAACCGTTTCACCATCTCCGCCTTGAATGCGAGTGACGCCGGCAACTACACGGTTACTGCGACCAACGGTGTTGGCACTCCCGCGACCTCAAGCGCGGCAACATTGGTGGTGAATCCGCTTCCGCTCGTTCCGGACATCACCCTGCAGCCACAAAGCCAGACGTTTCCCAATACCGGGGTGCCTGTCACGTTTCCGGTGACTGCTAGGGGCGTGGGAACACTCAGCTACCAATGGTTCAAGAATGGCCTGCCGCTTCCGGGCGCGACTACTCGCACTTATTCGATCCCATCGCTTCTGCAGACGGACTATGGATCCTATCATGTGGAGGTCCGGAACCTGTTGGGGGTGGTCAACTCCGCGCTCGCAGTCTTGGACAACGGCGCACCGCCTGTTGCGGCATCCATTGTTTTGCCCTCGGTTTTTCGTATGGCGCGAAAGGGAACGCCATTTTTCCACAACCTCGCTTCGCCCAATCCTGAAGTGGCACCCATTACAGCGCTCCGAAATTGGGTCGGTTCGGGACTCCTCCCTGCTGGCTTGGCGCTCAGCTTCCCCACTGGCACAATCTCAGGAACGCCCACTACGACAAGCGTAGTCCCGCCCGCCCCCGTCTTTTACTCCGCTCTCAGTGCCAGTGGCGCGGTGGCCGGATACATCACGATCTGCGTCCTCGATGCCGACTCGCTCCCTTGGATCCACACTCAACCTTTGGATCAAATCGTGAACGTGGGCGGAACGCTGCGAGTGCAAGCATACGCCGACACCGTCGCGGTTCCGCTTCAATATCGCTGGTATAGAAACGGAACTCTTCTGGGTGGGCAAACCTCTGCTCAACTCGTCATTGCCAATGTGCAGTCCACCGATGCGGCTAACTACTCGTTCGACGTGAGCAGCCCGAGGGGAACCACACTGTCTTCCTCTTTTTTGGTCTCAGTGGTGACGGCGGGCGCTACCGGATCTGCACCCGAGGTCCTTTTGAATTCGGTCAGCGTGACGAAACCCGGCAGCACCACACCCTTCAACATAGCTAAACAGCAGAACCTGACGGATATTACTTTTGCGCTTCCCGGTGCGGGCGGCAGGACCGCGGATGTCGGCGATACGATTACAATTACCACGACAGCGCGCGATGTCGACAGTGACTTGTCATTTCACTCGCTGAAGATTTTGGCCCCCGATATCGAGCGGTCCGACCTCACAGGGAACTGGAATAACACCGCCGCGACCAATTGGGTGGACCCGGCTCAGAGCGGAGGACCGGCCAACCCTTTCCTATATTTGTATCCGAAGGACGGGGTCAATCGTTACAATCCACCGAGTCGCACGGTCAGCTTTCTCCTCGATGCGCCGGGTTACTGGCAGTTTCACGCCGAGGCTGGAGACGGCCAGAACAACCGCACCGGCCTGACCACGGACAACAGCCTGAGGCTTTTTGTCAGGAGCCCCACTCTGACGTCTGAACCCACGATTCCAAACCCGAATGGACGTCTCGTGGGGGCGTATTTCAACGCTGGGCAGGGCCATCGCGGGTATTATCTTCAGAATATGTGGCGGCCGGCCTCCGGTCGTTGGGATTATCCGTGGGGGCCCAATTATGTCGCACCCCTTGCTCACGAATTCACCGACACGGCTGAAACCCTCGGGAATCCGATCCCTGGCATGGATTATCTGGGTTGGAGCGCGCTCAATAGCACATTGACACCACCCCGCCGTTTCTGGAGCGAAACCGATATAGCGAAGCGAATGGCCGCGGAACTTCACTACGCTGGGGTCGATTTTGTCGTGTTCGATCACACCAACTTGGTTTTTAGCAACGAGCGCGAACGACAGATCTTGAGTTTTTCCAATACGGACAACGAAGTCACACGTGCCGCGACCTCCCTCATGAATGGCTTCGAAACCTATGCAAGCACCGGCGGCCCGGCCGCTCCAAAACCAAGAATCAAGATTGCATTTATGCTCGGCCTCACGACGGCATGGTATATGGACGGAATGCCACGATCCAACCCCAGCCTCGAACTCGTGCCGAAAAGCTGGCCCCAGCCGCCCCCCGAGGCTGCCATTGAATACAATAAAGCCCAAGTCGATGAATACATCAGAAAAAGCACGGCGGATTTCAACGCGTTGCTGCAGACGATCTGGGACAACTACGCGTCCCGGGGTAGCGACGTGTGGCAGGACGACAACAACCCGGTGCCGGCCAATCGCAAACCCCTACTCTTTCTTTACGTCGGCACCGACGGACCGGCGATGCACCGTGACCCGGAAACCGGCACCCTGATGAGTGTTGCCTTTGACCTCACAAATGACGCCTTCTGTCTTAAAGTAAGAACCGGCGGCCAAAGCGCGCCCTACAGACCGATCAATGAAGTATTCACCATCAAGTATGTCGCGTCCGGCATGGGCACCGGGGATGTATTCGACAAAATGCTTCCCGCCAAGGTGGCCGCGGAGAAAACCATCAACGGCGTGACACGCACCTTCTACCACACCCACTGGTCATTCCGTGAACTCAAACGTGAATTTCCCCTCATGGGGACGCACAACGGGGCATTGACGAATCCTGTGGAGGCGGTTCACATCGCAGCCTACCGCGACTCCGGTGAAAACGGCTTTATCAGTCAATTGGACGCCGCTGTCGCCCTGAAGCCACGCTTCCTCATGCTCGCAGCATGGAACGAATTTGGTGCCGAAAGTGACGAGCCTTCGCCCGCCGCTTCGTGGACGATCATGCCGAACAACAAATACGGCCGCCGCTACACGGAGATTCTTCGCCCCAAGATCGATGCCTTCAAGGCTGCATCGCCATGAAAACATACGACCTCTCCAGTTCTACACTTCTCACTCCAGTCCGTGGAGACCGCGGGGAAGCTGCCGCGCAATTACTCAGATTTTTGACGCTACTCGGCAGGAAGAGTGGCTTGTGCGCGGTCGCTTTAGGAGTTGCGACCTCGGGTTCGCTTGGCTTCGCGCCCAAAGGAATCCGTTGTCTCATTATCTGCTTGGCCTCGATTGCTAACGTTTCGGCTCTGGACCTCGCTCCGGAATCGATTTCAAATTCAATCCGTCAGATTTTCTACAACACTTCGCCCAGCGGCCCGTTAGGTCCGCTATCGTTTCTTCATTCCAACAACGGCGGCATTTACGTCAGCTTGTCGGGTGTCGCGATCACTAGGACGGTTTCCTATTCATGGACGAAAACCGGTCCGAATACCGGAACATTGCAATCGCCGGCCGATATCACGGGTTCGCGGCAGTTCCTGACATTCACGCTGCCGGGCGCCGGCACCTTTCGCAATTTTGACAATACAATTAACGGCACATTCTCGTTCACTCCTTTCGAACTCACTGAACCTACGCAGGTGCGCAATGCCTCCAGCCGCATGGCGCTTTCGGCCGGTCAGCCGGCCATGGTCGGATTTGTCGTGGCCGGCAGTGCGACGCGGCGCGTGCTCGTTCGCGCCGTCGGCCCGTCACTAGCCGGATTTGGGGTGGCAGGCCCGGCGGCTGGGCCGGTGCTGACCGTCTTCCGTGGAGCCGTGCCGCTGGCGACGAATGTCGGCTGGGGTGGCGAGGCCAGTCTCGCTACGGCGTTTGCGTCGGTCGGAGCGTTCGTGCTTCCGTCCGCCAGTGCCGACAGCGCACTTTTGCTTTCGCTTACGCCGGGCGCTTACACGGCTCAGGTCCGCGATACGGTCGGTGGCGAGATCTTGGTGGAGGTTTATTTCGTAAACTGAGTCGCGCACCATGGTCATGAAATCCTCCGCCGTGCTCGCGTTTTGCCTCGTTCCGTTGCTCATGCCGGCGCAAGAGTTCGCGCCCATTTCAGTGGGCGATACGATCTACACCGCCAACCGTCCAGTGCCACCGCTAGGCTCCTCCAACACGTATGCGGCCGTCTTGTCGGGCAAAGGAATCTACACTCCGTTCAACTTCGGGAATTCCTCGGACCTGCAGCCAGGTCCCTACACTTGGACCAAGACCGGCGCGAATACCGGAACCCTCGTGCTGTCCGGTGCGCAATCCCCATCGCGCCACGAGCTCGTGTTCACCGCGAACGGGCAAGGCACGTATCGCGAGACCGTCGCCTCAACCGGTGCCGTGATAACGGGCGATTTCCTGATGGCCGCGATGCCAAACGGCCCGCCGCCGCCGCTGGCCAATCTGTCCACACGGACGACTCTTTCCTCCGGGCGGTCTGCGATTCTGGGTTTCGTCGTCGAAGGTCAGACTTCGCGGCGCGTGGTCCTGCGCGCCATCGGTCCCACGCTCGCGCAGTTCGGCGTGGCCAACCCCGTGGCCAATCCGGCGCTGACGGTTTTCCGTGGCGTTGCTCAAATCGGCGCAAACACCGGCTGGGGTGGCTCCACCGATCTCGCCGCGGCGTTTGCCGCCGCGGGTGCGTTTACCTTGTCCGCCACCAGCCGCGACAGCGCCCTCGTCCTCACGCTTGAGCCCGGTAATTACACCGCGCACGCACGCGCCGACACCGCCGGTGAAGTTTTATTGGAGGTCTATTTCGCCGATTAGCAATCGATCTGTTGTGTGGGTCATTCTGCGGCCACAACCGCCCCTCAACTCCGACATCATTCAGGACCTTGCCGAGGGCGTTTTTGAATCCGTCTCCCACGCCGTCAATCGCGTCTCCGGTAAGCTCAGCTCAGCCGTGAACCGAAACGCTGAAAAGGTTGCCGGAAGGTTGCCAAAAATATTGCCGGCAGGCTCGCTTTTCTGCTGTCCGTTGCATTTGATTTCTTGTCCTTAATTATTAACCATAAACTAAGTCCACGCTATCGCGCGGCTTAGCTTCGCAAGCGGAAATGGGTTCGAATCCCTCCCTCTCCGCCAGTTTTCTTTGTTTCATAGGCCGGGCCTTTCGGCAGGGGTATTGCGCAGCCGTTCTATTCTTCGGCAACAAAGTCTGAGAACGCACTCACGATAGGCCCCTGCTCTTCGTCGCGACATTGCATACGGATGTGCATTTCCCGGCCATTCTGTTCGACGAACAGCGAAAGCCCGTCCTCATACGGGAGGAAAGCTTTGCGGAGAAATCTCCAACGTTCGCCAACTTCGTGGACTCTTTTGTCGTAGTCGGCAAATTTGGCTACGACTCGATAAGTCGCCTGCGGTGGCAGCTCGAAGGCCGAAAACGTGAGTCGCTGAGGCGGAGGCGATCCCACCACGCTCGAGGGCAGGCGCGGCGGCTCAATCGGATTCTTTTGCGCGCCCATGACGCGCGCATCTCTGCACCGCATGAGAGTGATGAACCCTACCCCGATCATGATCAGCAGGACTAGCCCACCCAGTAGAAATCCGGCAGAATCCATTTTACCCGTGGTCGAAAGTTAACTTCGCGGGAGGCTAGGCTCACCTTTCATTTTAGCTCAGCAAGCAGTTTTTGCGTCACGGCTTCTCCTCGCGCCACTCTCCTTTGTCGAAAGCGACGTAGGCACGAAAAACGCCGTCGAGTAGTTCTTCACCTCGAGGCATCGGAAAAAAGCGCAGCCCAAAAAGGCGGTCGTCGCAACGTCACCCATTGATCGGCGCTATGTGCTCTTTTTCGCGTAGTGACACCTTCTGCCGGCGCACGTCGTGCGGGTGCACAACAACAGGAGACAAGGCGGTTTCTCTATCGTCGCCAGTCAGTGTTGTTTTGCTCAATTGGGTCTTACCCACCAGGCGGCTGGTCCGCCGCAACCCAGAAACATCGCGACAAGGTGGGTTGAAATTCTCGCGGCGTTCATGCGACGGCGCGCGCGCGAATTCACCTGTCGATGACGGCCACCAAGGCCCGCACGGGTTTTGGACATCGAGGGGATGGAAGTCCGGGCAACGGAAGACGCTGTTGGCGGGTGGGTCTACTGCCCCCGCCAAAGTTGGCGAACCGCAAAGCGGCGCGGTCGCGTGATCGCGTCCGACATCGGCGAGCTTCGGGCAACCAGTGTCGACTCTTGTCTTCGCCTTGATCGCCAGCCTTGGTCAGGCGTCGCTCATTTCCGCGGCCGCCTCTTAAAAGCTACGTCACCCTAACCTCGCCCATGAACCTGCGCCTGCTCGCGCTTCTCTCACTCCCCGCCGCGGCCATCGCGGCCGCCGCCGACTTGCCTTCGATCCCCGCCGAATCGATCGCCAAGAAAAAGGCCCTGCTCTTTTCAGATGACTTCACCGGGGCTGAGCCCGCCAAAATCTGGCACCGCGTGGTGCCGACGTTCGCCGTTGAAAAAGAGGCGCTAAAAGGCACGCAAACCCGCGACCAGAATATTCCGGCAGCCGACGGCAAGCCCGCCATCACAGCCCACGCTGCGGTGCACGGCCTGGAGATTCCAACCAAAGACAGCGTCGTCGAGGTGAAGATCCGCTTCGAGGGCGCCACGATGATCGACGTCGAATTCGACGACCGCAACTATACGGGCGCCCACTACGGCCATATCTGCCGCGCACAGGTGCGGCTCAACGGCGTCACGCTCATCGACGAACGTGACGGCACCATGCGCAACGACATCTACGCGATGAGCAAGGAGCCCGCGAAAAAGGCTGAACGCGCCAAGCTCCTGGCCGGTCGCAGCATCACCTATCCGACGAAATTGGAAATCGGCCGCTGGTATACGCTCGTCGTCGAGACGGTGGGCGACACGATGCGCGTCACGCTCGACGGCAAACCCGCTGGTTACCTCAAGTCGTCCGGTATTGCTCACGCCACCAAGTCGAAGATCGAACTGGGTGTGGCCGGCAAGGACGGCTGGTTCGACGACATCAAGGTGTGGGCCGCGGAGCCCGCCCGTCCTTAGCCGCGTCAATGGGCGGGTGATTCGCGTCCCCGCGTGCTTGTCAAACCGCGTTGCAGTTCTCCCTCGGCTGATAATGCTCCCGGCCGCCGCATGATTCTTCCCCGCTGCTATATCCTTTTGTCCGTGCTTTGGCTTGCGGCCATTCCGCTTCGTGCACAGCTCGGCGTCCCGCTGGCGCTCGCGGAAAAAAACTACGGCCCAGCCACCACCGCCACGGCCAGCAAACCGGCGACCATGGCGCGAACCTTCCGCTTCGGGGGCATGACCATCGAAGCGGAGTTTGCAGGTGATCACATTGGCCGCATCACGTATCGTCGGCCGGCAAAATTCTCCGACGAAGAAATCCAGGAACTGCTCGACGCCAGCGCCGACCTCCGCACGTGGCAGGCGGAAGCCGACCTCTTCAATCCCGTCCGTGCCTCCACCGGCGTCCGCGCGTGGCGGCGCAGCGATCGCGGCGGGGCCACACTGAGCCGACAGGGCGAGGGCGACGCCGCGCTGGACGTGTTTGTGCTCACGGACGGAGCATTCACCATCGCCAAGCTCAAACTCGTCGCTACCCCGAAGACGGGTCCTGTCGTCATCACCGACCACACGCTGACTTGGCTCGGCTACGATGGCACTGGCGACACCGCGGCGGCGCGTTTCATTTTCGACCGCGAGGATATCGGTGCGGGTGCCAAAGGTCTCGCGACGTTGAAAGAGCGGATCGCGGCGCTTCCCCCCAAGAGCGTAGTGAAAGTCGTGCCCTACTACGGCGACCCCGGCGCCAGCTTGAAGCGCAAGCCGCCGCTCGATCTCGCGGAGCTGCGCGCGTTCGCGGCGACCAAGCAAATTGTGCTCACGGTGGCGCAGGGACGGTAGCGAGACGAGTTGTAGGGCGGGGTCGCCGAACCCCG
>JANNEY010000174.1:0-3994 GCA_031379235.1 Opitutaceae bacterium
CGGCGGGCAGGGACGCCCGCCGCTACGAACCTCTTTCCACCGCGGCTCGAAGCCCAGCCGTTGCCATCGCTCGCGCCTCTCCCCAACGTCCGCCGCATGCTTCGCCCCGCCCTTCGTCGCATCGGTTTCCTCGCGCTCATTGCTTTTCTCGCCCCGTTCGCCGCGCGTTCGGCTGACGGCTACCGCACGCCTTCACCCGCGCTCGCGGCGATTGTCGATGCGCCGCTGCCGCCGGCGGCGGTGCTGAGCCCGGACCGAAAGTGGCTGCTGCTGCTCGACCGACCCGAAGCGCCGCCGATCGCGGAGCTGGCGCAGCCGGAGCTGCGGCTCGCGGGCTTGCGCCTGAATCCCGCGACCAACGGCCCGAGCCGCGCCACGCACTACACGGGGCTCTCGCTGCAACCCATCGCCGGCGGCGCGGCGCGGCGCATCACCGGGCTGCCGGCCGGTGCGCGCATCGCGAACTATGAGTGGAGCCGCGACGGGCGGCACCTCGCGTTTGTCGTCGTGACGCACCGCGGTCTCGAACTTTGGCTCGCGCCCGCCGAGACCGCCGCGGCCCACCGCCTCACCAGCCCGAGCCTCAACGCCATGCTCGGCGATCCGCTGGCCTGGCTCGACGATGCCACTCTCCTTATTCGCCGCGTGCCGCCCGATCGCGGCGCCGCGCCGGTCGCGTCTGCGGTGCCCACCGGTCCGGTCGCGCAGGAGAACCTCGGCAAGCGCGCCGCCGCGCGCACCTACGACGGGCTGCTCGCGAACCCGCACGACGAGGCGTTGTTCGAACACTACGGCGCGAGCGAGCTGGCGCTCGTGACACTCGATGGTGTGATCGCGCCACTGCCCGTGCGCGGGCTGCTCACGTTTGTCGCGCCGTCGCCGGACGGACAGCATGTGATCGTTTCGCAGCTGAACCGTCCGTTCTCGTATCTCGTGCCGTCGAGCCGGTTTCCCACAACCGTCGCGGTCTATGATCGCGCGGGCCGGCGCGAGCACCTCGTCGTCGAGCGGCCGTTGTCCGAGGGCGCGGCGACGGAGGCCGTCACGCCCGGCCCACGCTCCGTCGCGTGGCGCGCAGACGCTCCCGCGACGCTGAGCTGGGTGCAGTCCCTGCCGCGCAACGCCAAGCTCGCCGACAACAAGACCATCGCGCGCGACGCGTGGCTCACGCTCGCCGCGCCCTTCGACGCCAAGCCCACCGAGCAGCAGCGCTTCGAGTATCGCGTGACCGGCGTGCAGTGGTGCGACGACGCGCTCGCACTCGTCACCGAATCGTGGACGACCACGCGCACCGCACGCACGTGGGCCGTCGCGCCGGGAAAACCGCAGGGCGAGCGCACCCTCCTCTCCCAGCGCAACACGGAGGATCGCTACGCCGATCCCGGCCGGCCGGTGACCGGTCGCGACGCGCGCGGCCGCATCGTCGTGCAGCGCAGCGCCGACGGAAAAAAGATTTTCCTCACCGGTGCCGGCGCCTCGGCCGAAGGCGACCGGCCGTTTCTCGACGAACTGGATTTGGCCACGAAACAAACGCGACGCGTCTGGCGTTCCGCGCCGCCGCACTACGAGGAATTCGTCGCCTTTACGGACGCGGCGCTGACACGCTCCGTCGTCGTGCGCGAGTCGCCCGAAGAACCGGCCAACTACTTCGTCCGCACCTTCGCGAACGGCAAACTCACCGCGCTCACCCACTTCCCGAATCCCTATCCGCTGTTTGCCGGCGCCCGCCAAGAAGTGATCCACTACAAGCGCGCCGACGGCGTCGCGCTTTCCGGCACACTGCATCTCCCTCCGGGCTGGACGCCGGAAAAAGGCCCGCTGCCCACGCTGCTCTGGGCCTATCCGCGCGAATTTCAAAGCGAGGAGGCCGCCTCGCAGGTGAAGGCCACGCCCGAGCGCTTCGCGCGCGTAAGTGCACAGGGCCCGCTGCCGTTCCTCCTCCCCGGCTACGCCGTGCTGAACGATCCCGCGATGCCGATTGTCGCCCGCAAAGGGAAAAAGCCAAACGACACTTACATCGAGCAACTCGTCGCCAACGCGCAGGCCGCGATCGACGAACTCGTCCGCCGCGGCGTCGCCGATCCCAAGCGCATCGCCGTCGCGGGGCACAGTTACGGCGCGTTCATGACGGCGAACCTGCTCGCGCACTCGGATCTGTTTCGCGCCGGCATCGCGCGCAGCGGCGCCTACAACCGCACGCTCACGCCCTTCGGTTTCCAGAGCGAGCGCCGTAATTTCTGGGACGCGCCCGCCGTGTATGCCGCGATGTCGCCCTTCAATTTCGCCGACAAGGTCAACGAGCCGCTGCTGCTCATCCATGGTGAAGCCGACAACAACTCCGGCACCTTCCCGATCCAGAGTGAACGCTTCTACGCCGCGCTCAAAGGTCACGGCGCGACGACGCGCCTCACGCTCCTCCCGCACGAAGCCCACGGCTACCGCGCCCGCGAAAGCCTGCTGCACATGCTCTGGGAAATGGAAACATGGCTCGATGTGCATGTGAAGGGCGCAGCGCAAAAGTAGGGCGCATCCGGAAGGTGGAGCGTGTTGACCTCAACGCGCTGGATTGGTGTAGGGCCGGCGCTTGTCGCCGAACCGCGGCCTGCCGACAAGCGGCAGCCCGACCAAAAGCGCGTTGGGGGCAACGCGCTCCACCTCGGACCAGCAAAGCCCCGTTCGTCATACAACGCCGCCGCAATTTCGTCGTGTCTTTCGCGTATTCCGCAGGCCATCTCTCCGCATGACTGCCTTCGCGCTGGCTCTCGTCCTCATCGCCGCGGTGCTGCACGCGACGTGGAATCTCTACGCCAAGCGCACGGGCGGCGGGCTGCCTTTCGTTTGGATTGCCGGCGTCGTTTCACTCGCGATCTGGACCCCGCCCGCCGTCGTTTACTGGTGGCAACACCCGGATGCCATCAGCGGCCAAGGCGCGGTTTTCATCGCAGTGAGCGGCGTGCTGCATTGCGGCTATTCCATCTTCCTGCAGCGCGCCTATCGCGCCGGCGATTTCACTTTGGTTTATCCGCTGGCCCGGGGCACCGGACCGCTGATCTCATCGTTGTGTGCGATTGCGTTTCTCGGCGAACGGCCAACGCCACTCGCGCTGGCCGGAGGCGCGCTCATTATCGGCAGCATTTTCTTTCTGACCGGCGGACCGCGACTCTGGCAGGGCCATCCCAACGCCAAGGCGATCGCCTATGGCACGGGCTGCGGCGTCTTCATCGCCGCCTACACGGTCGTCGATCAACAAGCGGTGACGGTGGCGCTGGTGTCGCCCCTGTTGCTGGATTGGGGCGGCAACGTCACGCGCACCGTGCTCTTCGCGCCGCTGGCGTTGCGGCGCCGGGCCGAACTCACAGCGGTGTGGCGCGATCACAAGCCTGCCTGTTTTGCGGTCGGGCTCCTCGGTCCCCTCGCCTACATTCTCGTGCTGTGGGCGCTCACCTTCACGCCGCTGACGCACATCGCGCCCACGCGGGAAGTGAGCATTTTGATCGGAGCATTCATTGGCGCGCGCATCTTCAAGGAAGCCGACGGCCGCCGCCGCCTCTGGGCCGCGCTCGCGATGGCCGTCGGGGTGATCGCGCTCGCGCTGGGGTGAGCAGCGACGCAGGGTGAAGTCGTTCGCCGTAAAATGAAATCCCGTCTGCTCGTCGTCACCTTGCTGGTTTTGGTGGGCGCGGCGCTCTACTTCGGCGTCGCCCAGCCACACGTCTCGAAGATTCCCCGGCGGGTGCGCAGCCAGTTGCCCGATCTCAAGCCGATCATCCCGCCGCCGCCTCAGCTCCCGCTACCGGCGATGGATATTCCGCCGATGCCGGCGGTGACGCCGCCCCTTCTTCCGGCGGTGGAGAAAAAATAGCGTCGGCGACCACTGCTCTGCTGGAGCCGCGGCGCCCTCGCCGCGGTTTCGGACCAACGCGGCGAGGGCGCCGCGTCTCCATCGATCATCTCATACCAACGTCGCATGATTTCTGGACTTTAGTTGGATCGA
>JANNEY010000220.1:0-10060 GCA_031379235.1 Opitutaceae bacterium
CACGCGTCGCGCCCGGCCGGTATTTCGCGTCACTCCACCCTCAGCGGACGGCAACCGTCTGACCTGCGACCAGCACGGACGATGGCGTCTTCGGCTTGTGCCGCGCACTGCGACTGGCGTCGGCCGAGGTCACGACCCCGAAACACACGCCGGCAAAAATCAACGCGAGCGCGGGCAGGGCAAACTTGAGCGGGACGATTCTCTCGTCCGGTTTCATACCGATCTCCTTGGCGTAATCGATGGTATACATGGAAGTGGCCGCAGCAGGTCACAGCCGATGAAAATGAGGAGTCTAATACATCCGGACGCCTCGCAAAAACCCGGCATTCATTTGGTTTTCACAAACTGGCGTAAGCCCACTTAGTCGGTTTTGCGGCCAACACGGAGATGAATATTTCGCCGTCCAGATGCCCGTGCCGGCATGCCCCGTCCGCAGAATTTCAGTCGCGCGAAAATCGCCGCGCTCAATATCAGGCGACCGGTTTTTCCTCACCCGGCCGGATCAACAACACGATCACGACCGAGAGCAGCGCAATCCCGGCAAAGGTGCCGAAGATCAGATTCAGTGGCACGTGGCGGTCACGGAGCGCACCGAAGGCCCAGTCGCCGAAGCCGCCGCAACTGATGCTCACCAGATTCATGATACCGTAGCCTGTCGCGCGCCATTCGGGCCGCGCGATCTGGCAGAGGATCGGCATATTATTACAGTCGAAAAAGCCCCAGCCGACCCCGAAAACGATCAGGCCCGCGACGGCCACGCCGATGGTGCCGGCGTTGCCCACGCTGAAGAGCGCCGGGAGAAACAGCATCATGCCGATCGCGCTCGCGTAGATGCGGCCGCGCGGCGTCCGGCGCATCCAGCGGTCCGCGAGCGTGCCCCCGATGAGAGCGCCGGCCAGCGACGCCAGCTGCACAAAGAGGATCGCCTTCACGCCCGACGCGCCCTGCCCGAGGCCAAATTTCTCGCGCAGAATATCGGGCATCCAGTCGCGCACCACCCAGCCCGCGATCGCCGGCAGCGTGAAGTAGAGCACGAGCAAAACGAAATTACGGTTGCCGAGCAGGCCGCGAAACACGCCGACTTTTTCCGGCTCCGTGGCCATGTCCGCCGGCGCCGGCGCGGGGCGCACCGGATCGCGCAGCGCCGCGATCAGCGGCAGCGCGTAAACCACCCCGATCATCCCGCAGGTGGTGAACATCCACCGCCAGCCGTGATCCGGCGAATCCGCGGCGTAGCCGGCGAAGCCGCCCAAAATCTGCCCGAGATAGATTCCGGTTTGATGCACGCCCACCGCCCGCGAACGGGTGTCGCCGACGTGATAATCCGCAATCAGCGCGAGCGCCGCCGGGATGTAGAACGCTTCGCTGATGCCCATCAGCGCCCGCGCCGCGATCAATTCGTTGAACGTCGTCACATGCCCGGTCCACCACGTCACCAGCGACCAGACGAGGAGGCTAGCGCCGATCACGTAGCGTTTGCCGCAACGATCCGCGACAAAGCCGGCGAAGGGACTCAGCACCGCGTAGGTCCACTTGAAGCAGCCGAGCACGAGCCCCCAGTCCGCCTTGTTGGCGATACTGGGGATATCGGCCACCATCGACGCCTTCATCGTCGCGAGCATCTGCCGGTCGAGGTAGTTCAGCAGCGCGACGGGAAAGAGGAGCGCGACGACGAACCAAGCGTAGCGAAGGGCGTTGGGGGCGGAGGGCATAGGCTCAGGGTGAAGTGTCGAAGGGCGGGGTTACGAGCCGGAGCAAGTGGCCGAAAAAACAAACCACTCCGACGCTGCTGAGGGCAGCGCGCCGGCGCGGTCGGACTCAGGCTGCGGCAGAAACCGGCCCGAGGGCGAGCCCCCATTGGATGAACAGCGTGCGCAACTCCGCTTCGATTTTCGCCGCCGCACGTTGCGAAACCGCCGAGAGAATCGACTTCGCTGCGCCGGGCGCGAAGCCGCGCGCCGCGAGCCCGGCGCCAACATTCGGCGGAAACGCGAGCTGATCGATCACGCGGCCCAACTCGACCATGCGTGCGGCCGACACCGCTGCGTCACCCGGACGCCCGGCCGCCGAGCAGCGGTAGATGTCCACCATCAGCTCGGGCACGATATTCACGAGGCCGCCGGTGCAGCCGGCCGCGCCCATTCCGAAAACTTCGGTAAGCCGCGTGTCGGCGCCGGACATGACGACGTAGTTTTTCTCCCGCCCGAGCGCGATCAAGTCGCGGTGATAGGCAAACTCGCCCCCGCTCTGCTTGATGGCGCACATCGGCGCGCGATCCGCGAACGCCGCGATGGTGGCGAGGTCGATGCGTTTCCCGCAAAGCTCGGGGAAATTGTAGAGCATCACGGGCAAGTCGACGGCCTCCGCGACGTGGAGAAAATAGGCGAGCACGTCATCCTGCGACATCGGGAAAAAAGTCGGCGGCATCAGCGCGACCGCCGGTAAACCCAGTGATTTCGCGAAACGGCCCAGCTCGATCGCGACCTTCGGCCGGATGTCGGTGATGTTGGCGATGACCGGCAGCGGAGCGGCAAACTCCGCGACCGCCGCGAGCGCCTGCTTGCGTTCCGCCGGTGAGAAGTGCGGAAACTCCCCGGTGCTCCCGAGGCCGAGCACGCCGTTGATGCCGGCGCGCTTCTCGAACGCCAGGTGAGCGGCAAGCGCGAGGCCATCAAGATGACCGGAAGCATCGGTCGGCAGCCATTGAGCGGAGTAGATGCCGGAGGGGCGAAAGGGTGAGGACATGGAATGGTTTGATGTAGGGCCGCCGCTTGTCGGCGCGCCGTTGCGCCTTAGAGTTTTTTCGGATCGAGGACGACGTGGCGGATTTTTTCGCGCTTCCAAGTGTAGGAGATGTGGACGAGGCCATCGCGCGTCTGGATCACGGCCGGGTAGGAAAAGCCGTCCTTGGCACCGGGCTCATCCTCCAGGGCGAGGACCGAACGCCAGTTGATGCCATCGGAGGAGAGGGCGACGTTGAGTGGGGTGCGGCCCTTGTCGGCCTTCGCGTCGGCGAGCTCCTGCGGCGTGCTCGGAATGGACTTCGCGGAATCGGCGGTGCGCTTGATGTTGTGGTTGTAGACGAGCAGGTGGCGGCCATCGGCGAGCGTGACCGCATCGGTGCCGGAATCAGGATTTGGCAGCGACGTGAGCGACATCTGGCCCCACGAACGCCCAAGGTCGGGTGACGTGATCGTGAACACCTTGCCTTGGCGCGTGCGACCCACGGCCTGCAGCTTGTCGCCGCCGAGGAACAACACGCTCGGCTGGATGGCGCCGACCTCGATGCCATCGTTGAAGAACTCCGTCTTGGTCCACGTAACGCCGAGGTCGCGCGTGCGTTCGAAATAGACGCGCCACTTGCTGGGTTTCTCATCTGTCTCGTCGCTCGTCGGGCACAGCAGCGTGCCGTCGGCCAGTTGCACGGGTTTATTTTTGATCGGACCGTAGATGCCGTCAGGCAGGCGGCGCGCCGCGCTCCACGTGCGTCCGCTGTCGGTCGAGGTGCGCAGTTCGCCCCACCACGTCTGCGGCGAGGGACCGACCTTGTAGAACAGGAGGAGTGGGCCGGACTTGGGCTGAAACAAAACAGGATTCCACGTGGGCACGCGCGGCGCGCCGGCGCGCACGCCGTTGGCAACCTCGACGGGGGCGGACCAGCCGGCGCCTTCGTGGCGGGCTACCCAGATGCCAACATCGGGATGCTTTTCCTTCGTGCCACCGAACCACGCGGCGACGAGCTGACCGGGCGCGGGCTCGACAAGAGTCGAGGCGTGGCATTCGGGGAACGGAGCCTTTTCGTAGATGAATTCGGAGCGGATGATCGCGGCGGAGTTGGCGGCGAGTGAGGTCGCAGAGAGTGCGAGAAGCGGGAGGAGCGGGAGTTTCATGTGGCAAGGAGGGCGGGTCTGTGCCCCGCCCTTTCGGGACGAAAAGTTGAAAGTGAATTCGGCGATCGCAGGCGCGGCAGAGGGAGGGTCACAGACCCGCCCTACTTTTGCTTTACGCGATAGAAAAATCCATCCTCGGCACCGATGAGGAGTTCGCGCGTGGTGGAGAAGTAAGTCGGCTTCGTGGCGTGGCCGGCGAGAACGTGTGTGCTCACCGGGCCTTCGTCGCGGAAGGCCCACTGGCCGGCGGCGTTTTTGCCGAGGTTGCGGAAGAAATTCACGTTGGGATTGCTGTTGAGCAAAATGTCCGGCTTCCCGTCGCCATCCCAATCGGCGATGCAGAACGTGCGCCGACCGCCACGACCATAGACGCCATCGTTGAGGCGAAGGAGGCCGGACGTGTTGTTGGTCGGCTTGCCGTTGCTATCAAAACTGCTCGTGCCTTCGCTCCAGAAGACGCGCTGTGCGGGCGAGAGCGTGAGCGCACCGTCGGCCGCACGCTTGCGTTCGTAGAGCGCAAGATACCCGTCGGCATCGGACATCACGAGGTCCATGAGGCCGTCGCCGTTCCAATCGATCATCTGCGGCGTGGTGCGCCACTGGGAAACGAGTTCGCGGCCTTTCGGCTTCCACCAATTCCACGCGGGCGCGGGATTCGGCGCACCGGCGGGGAGCGTGAGTTCGACGGGCTGCGCGGCGGCGAGCTTCGGTGCCGTGCGCGTGCCGATGTTTTTATACCAGACGATTTTCCCCCAGATGCCGTTGGTCATGATGTCGGGCAGGCCGTCACCGTCCCAATCCACCACGCTGAGAATCGAATAGCCCCACTTCGCCTCGGCCGGGCCTTGGATCGAGCCGTTGGGGCCGGCCTGCTCGCGAATCAGTTTGCCGGCGGCGCTGAGGTAGCGCGGCGCGGCCCAGCGCGTAGGCGTGCCGCCAAGATTCTCGATGAACGCGATGTAGCCCGCGCTGTTGCCGCTGATGAGATCCTCGTCGCCGTCACCGTCCCAATCGACGGCGTAGGGCGTGGCGAGCGCGCCGAATTTAACATCGGCGGCGAACTGCCGGAAGTAACGTGGCGGCAGAAACTGCGGCATGCCCTCGACAGTCTTGCCCGTGTTTTCAAGGAAGGCCACGCGGCCGTCTTCGTCGCCGCACACGATGTCGAGGAAACCGTCGCCGTTAAAATCCACCGCCGTCGGCGTGATCATGCAAAGGTCCATCGTGAGACGCTGCCCGCCGAGCGTGAGCGCGCGACCAGCGGCATAGACGGGCTGGGTGCGCGTGCCGGTGTTTTCGTAGAAGGTGAAGCCGTCGCGAAACTCGCCGCAGATCAGATCGAGTTTTCCCGTGCCGCGAAAGTCGCCCCACATCGGCGACGGCATGCCGAACGGATCAACATCCTTGCCCCCAGCCTGCAACCGGACCGGGGCGGCGTAGGTCGGCTTGTCGTTGGTGCCACCGTTGCGGAGCAGGTAGACGTAGCCGCGGAGCTTGCCGCGGGTCCATTCGCCCTTCGGATTGAACGCACCCTCGCCGCCATTGAGCGGACCGAAGTCACCCCAGAAATCGATGCCAAGCGAAACGTCGAGCACTCCGTCACCATCAAAATCGACCAGCTGCCATTGGTTCTGACGAATGCTGCCGGGCTCCGTGAAAATCTTTTCCGGCACGCCGATTTTCTTCGGCTTCTCAAACTGGGATTTCTTGAAATCAGGAAACGTGTTGCCACGGAAATCATAGATCTCGCCGCGCTTCACGGAAGCGGTGGCAGTCACCACCGGCTTTCCGGTCACGTAGGAAATACCGACCGACGGCGCGGAATTTCCGATGAGCACCGCCGGTTTGAAAACCGGCAGCTTCGTCTGCGGATCGATCTGGCCGGAATTCTCGAAGAACCACGTGCCGTTGTAGGGCTTGTCGGTGCAGACGACAACGAGGTCCATGAGACCGTCGCCATTGTAGTCCATCGGCAGCGGCCACGCCCAGAGCCCGACGCCGAGATCGACGGTCAGACCAGGGTCATTGTAGGCAAGGCGCGGCAATACTTCCGGTTCGGCCGCGCGCATTGCAACGGTCAGAGCCACCAGCAGGGCAAGACAGGCCGACACGGAGGAGGGTTGCATAAGGATGAAAACCAGCGGTTGAAGCCGAAAATAGGACCAAGGCCGTTGAAGACACCAGACTAGGTCGGGTCGCGGCGAAACCGTGGAATATCTGTGGTTCTCTCGTCGGACCAGGCGGTGCGATCAGGCGAGAATCGCGGCAATGCGACCCTCGCCCCCAGGCACCGCACTCATTAGAACTGCGCGGAAACGCTAAAGCGGTAAGTGCGGGGTGCCTGGTCGCGAGTGATCAAGAATGGGTCGTTGGTCAGATTCGTGACCATGAGGTCGAGGTTGTAGTTTTTCCAACGGTAACCGGTTCCTAGATCAAAACTGCGCTGGCTGTCCGGGATCTTCGACAAACCAAAGCCCGTGATCTGCGTGAGGAGCGGACCGATGGCCGCCATGCCACCTTTCACTTCCCAACCCTGCGATTTGGCATCACGGAAACTATACTTGAGGAAAACATTCGCGTTCCAATCCGGAGCGAAGCGCAGCGGGATACGGCCGGGGTTGGACGCCGCCGTCCAGCCGCGCGAATTCTGCTGCCCGGTGAAGCCTTGGCTGGTGTCCAAATCGGTGTAGTTCGCGACCACAGAGAGCCGGTCGGTGATGCTGCCGTAGGCCGTCAGTTCGTAGCCTTTGGATTGGGCGCCAGGGATTACGGATACCGTGCCAAAAGTCACGTTTTGACCCTGGGAAACTCCGTTGGCCAAGACGTTGATCGTGCTGCCTTCGCGGATCATTTCCCAATAGGTGACCGTGAACGACAACCGGCCCTTCAACGCCTCGCCCTTGACGCCGATTTCCTTGAGTTCGGTCAGAGGGGAAACGGTGAAAAACTCGGTGAGCCGCGCATCGCCAGGGATCAGGCCGTTATAGCGGGCCAGATTGGCCGTGGCGTCGTTCTGCACGCTCTTGACGGCGTAAACCGACAACGCAGGCGTGATCTTGAACGTGGCGCCGTAGCGATAGGAGTTGAGCGTCACTTTCGAGGCGGCCGCGCGCAGTCCGGTGATTCGGCTGCTGGTCCCGGTCGCACTGCGGTCCGAGCGGATACCACCGGAAATCAAAAGGCGGTTCTTAAAGAAGCCCAAGTCCTGCTGCACATAGCGCCCGAAAGCGTAGTTGTGATTCTGCGTCGAGGTGGCGATAGGCAGGTTGGCGACGCGGCCGCTGTAGAATCCGGCGCTGTTTCCCGCGGCCTTGATCGCCGCCATGTTGAGGGTGTTGAAGGGCGCATTCGGCACGCCGTTGAAGAAAGCGTCAGCTTGGGAACCGTCATCGTAAGAATAGCCGACCATCGTCATGCCGGTGAGCACGTCCTTCCACCCATACCGCGCGATGAGATCGCCCTGGTAGGTCTGGCCACGACGCCAGCCGTTGGCCGCCTGCGACTGGGAGTTGGCCACGATCCGGGTGTTGTCTTCGCCCGTGAAGTAACGCTGGTCGTAGCCGAAGTAGCGGATGTTCGCGACCTGCCGGAAGTCGAGCCACTTGGTGAATTGGTGGGTGAAGAAGAGCGTCGCGTTGGCGATCTTGTTCTTATCCTCGCTGCCCGGGCCCGCGATGTTGAAGTCGTAGGGCAACGCCAGCGCGGTGATCGGATCCGTCGAGTTGTTGAAGATGCCAACGCGCCGGCGGGCCTTCTCCGGATAAATCGCAAAGCCATGGCCCTCTTCGCGCGAGGGCGTATTGAGGTTCAGCAACTCGGAGGTCAGCACGAGTTCGGTCCGGGGCGTGATCTGATATTTGAAGGAGGGATAGAGCGCATAGCTTTTGACCTCGTGAAACTTGATGTAGTCGTCGCCGTTCTGCACGGAGCCCGCGACCCGCATCGCAAACTTGCTGTCCTTCGCGACCGCGTGGTTGGCATCGAACTCGACGCGGTGCATCGCGCTGTCGGCCTCGTCGAAGCTGAAGGCGTATTTGACCGACGAGGCCGTGACGCCCAAGTCTGGTTTTTTAAGCAAGTAGTTCAACAGGCCGGTGCCGCCCGCGCGACCCTGCACCGCCGAGGGAGGACCCTTGACGACTTCAAGACGCTCGTAGCCGACGAGGTCGCGCTTGTTGTTTCCCATCCGCACGCCATCGACCGAAATCGAGCCGGCGGTCTCAAACCCGCGAAGACTGACATTGTCGCCGTTACCCGCGTAGCGGTTGCGCACAAAGACATTCGCCAGGTATTTGAAAGATTGGTCGAACGTGGTCGCGCCGATGTCGCTCCAGAATTCCTTGGTCACGATGTCGACGGTCTGCGGAATATCGATGATCGCAGTGTTGGTGCGCGTCGCCGTCGAGGCGGACGAGACCTTGTAGCCGGAGGATTTCTCCGAAGTCACCTCGAACGGCTTCAACACAATCGCCTCTTCCTTTTGAGCTGATGGTGGGGTTTGGGCAGACAGGCTGGCAGCCAAAGCAGCCGCCGAAAACGCGGGGACCGCGAGGCGAATCAGGATTGAGTTAGGCATGGGTTCTTTAGGGGGGAGGGTTCTGCTGCAAGAACGGCACGTGCGCCGGAGGCGACTGGGAGACGGACATTCCTGTGGCGGCGTCCGCCAATTTCCGCAGAAAAAGCTAAATCGATTCAGCTTCAAGCCCAAATTGGGCCCACAGCACGCTCAGCTCGTCCCGTTCACGCCGAGCCTCGCATCACCACTGAAGGCGGCACAAACGTCTCCACCGGTTTCACGTGGCGGCGGTTCATCAAATCAAACAACTGCGTCACCACCTGCTCGACGATGGTCTCGCTGGACGGGCCGACGCACGTGAGCGGCGGATCGAAGAAATCCGCGTGCTCGTGGTCCCCCACCCCGACCACCGCGATGTCTTTGGGAATGCGGCGGCCGGCGTCCTTGATCGCCTGGTAGGCGCCGAGCGCGAGTCCATCGGTGACGGCGTAAAGCCCGTCGCAGCCGCGGCCCGCGCCGAGGTGCGCACGCAATGCATCAGCCGCATTCGCCGGGGTGAAACCTGCCACCACCACGCGCGCCGGTTCGTTGCCGGTCGCGGCGCGCACCGCCGTGCAAAACGCCCCGGCGCGTTCGGCCGTGCTCTCCGTGAGCAGTGTCGGCGCGAGGACGACAGGCTGGCGGCACCCGCGCGCCAGGAGAATCTCCGCCGCCCGCCGGCCGATTTCGCCCGGCGTATCAAGCACGCAGCAGTAGTTCGGCAGTCGCCGCCCGAGCACCACGACGGCGTAGGGCAGTGTCGTCGCCGCGAGAAACGCGTCATCCGGCGGCAGGGTGTTGGTGAGAATCACGCCATTGAAGCGGCTCGCGTCGAGCAGCCCAGGCATCTCGCCGAGTCGCCCCGCGTGAAACATCGCGATCGACACCGAGAATCGCCGCCCCGGTCCGGTGCGGGCATCCGCCATCCGCTGCACCTGCCGGAGCACGCGGCTCACGAGAAACAGCGGCGCCTCGAACGAGGTGAGAATGCCGATCTCGCGATGATGGACTTCCGGGTCGTTCGCGCGCAGGCGCCGGGCCGCGACATTCGGCACGTAGCCGAGATCACGGACGGCCTGCCGGATTTTCTCGACCGTGGCCGGCGCGAGCCGCCGTTCCTTTTGGCGATTGGCCAGCACGGTTGACACCGCCGACGGCGAAACCCCCACGTGCTTCGCAATCGTGTGCACTGTCACCGGGCGTTGGTCTCCGCGGGCCATGCGCCGCATCACGCACGAACCACGCGCGCGCGGCAAGTGGACTCTACGATAACCCGCACGACTGAGCTTCACGTTGGCGCAATTCCATTGTCAGTCGGACGCGAAGCGGAAAATTGGCGGGATGCGCTTCGTCTCGAAGAATCCCGCCACCGGTCGCCGGCTGGCGAGCCATCGCGGCCACACCCAAGACGAGGTAGAGCGGATCGTGGCCCGCGCTTCGGCCACCCAGCGACAGTGGCGGGAGAGTAGCATCGCCGCGCGCGCCGCGGTGTTACGCCGTCTCGCCGCGGCCTTGCTCGCCGAGCGCGACGCGCTCGCCACCCTCGCGACCACCGAGATGGGCAAGCCGATCACGCAGGCGCGGGCCGAGGTCGAGAAGTGCGCGCTGCTCTGCA